>JAQUSM010000139.1 GCA_028715095.1 Candidatus Omnitrophota bacterium | reverse complement strand
AAGTTAAAGGCGCGGAGAACCATATAACCCGCGGCGGAGCAAAGAAGGTTATAATTTCCGCTCCTGCTGAAGGCGAGGATATAACTATAGTCCTGGGTGTGAATGAATCAAAGTATGACCCTAAAAATCATCACGTAATCTCTAATGCCTCATGTACTACTAATTGCCTTGCCCCAATCGCAAAGGTTATGAATGATAGGTGGGGTATTGTCAAGGGGTTGATGACTACAATCCACTCTTATACTAATGACCAGAAGGTGCAGGATATGGCGCATTCCGACCTGCGCCGCGCGCGTGCGGCAGCGGTTTCCATGATACCTACATCTACTGGTGCGGCAAAAGCAATATCATTAGTCATCCCGGAGTTAAAAGGCAAGCTGGATGGTTTTGCTATCCGCGTACCTACGCCGAATGTTTCAGTGGTGGATTTAACTGCGATGCTGGCTAAGAAAGCCACAATTGAAGAGTTGAATGCTGCCTTTAAGTCGGCTTCAGAAGGCGCGATGAAGGGGATTCTTGGATATACTGAGGATCCGGTGGTCTCCATTGATTTTAACCATTGCGCATTAAGCTCAATACTGGATGCTAAAATTACCAAAATAATTCAGGATGATTTTGTTAAAGTGCTGGCCTGGTATGATAATGAGTGGGGTTATTCAAACCGAGTGGTTGATCTGTGCGAGTATATTGTTAAGAAGGGGCTTTAAAGAAAATTAGGGGACGTTTCTATTCTTATTAATAGAAGCGTTGTCCGGATGGAAAAATAAAAACGTCCCCCTTATTTAAAAATGGAAAAGTTAACCTTAAGAGATGTTGATTTAAAAAATAAGACGGTGCTGGTGCGCGCGGATTTTAATGTGCCTCAGGATGCCAGCCTTAATATTACCGATGATACGCGTATACGCTCGACTATACCTACCTTAAAGTATATCCTGGAGCAGGGGGCAAAGAAGCTGGTGTTAGTGAGCCACTTGGGCAGGCCGGATGGAAAGCCGGTTGCTAAATACAGCCTTAAGCCGGTAGCTGTTCGGTTAAGGGAGCTCTTAGGCGTGGATGTGCTGTTTCTTAATGATTGTATCGGAGACAGTATTAAGCCGGATATTGATAAATCAAAAGAAAAGGTGGTTTTGCTTGAGAATTTACGGTATCACGCCGAAGAAGAGGGTAACGACGCTGGCTTTTCCAGACAGCTTGCTTCTTTAGCGGATATATTTGTCAATGATGCTTTTGGTACAGCGCACCGCGCACACGCCTCAACTGAAGGGGTAACACATTTTTTAAAATCCTGCGCAGGGTTGCTTTTAGAGAAAGAGATTAAATATTTGGGCGACGCGGTTAAGGATCCCCAGAAGCCGTTTGTAGTTATTTTAGGCGGGGCTAAGGTTTCGGATAAGATCGGGGTGATTGAAAACCTCCTGCCTAAGTGCGACGCGATTATTGTAGGTGGAGGCATGGCCTATACTTTTCTTAAGGCCCAGGGAAAACAGATCGGTAATTCAAAGTTGGAAAAAGATAAGCTGGATTTAGCCAGGTCCATTTTAGATCAAGCTAAACAGCTAAAGAAAGAAATATTATTACCTGTTGATAATGTAATAGTTGATGCTATTGACGCTAATGCTAAAACTGAAATCGTGGGCGAAAATATACCTGAAGGCAAAATTGCCGTGGATATAGGCCCTGGTACTATTAAGTTGTTTGAAGAGAAATTAAAAACCGCCAAGACTATTGTCTGGAACGGGCCGATGGGCATATTTGAAATGGATGCTTTCAGCAAGGGGACGAAAGAATTAGCTGAATTTATCGGAAGTTTAAAATGTATTTCAATTATCGGCGGCGGAGATACTGCCGCGGCGGTTGCTAAATTCAAATTAGAAGATAAGATGTCGCATATCTCAACTGGAGGAGGAGCAAGCCTGGAGTTTTTAGAGGGTAAAGCTCTTCCCGGAATCGCAGCGCTTACGGATAGGTAAAATGAGAAAAACAATCATTGCGGGAAACTGGAAGATGTATAAAACGATTAAAGAAGCTATTGAGCTGGCTAATGGCTTAAAGCGCGAGTTTTTTAAGTTAGACTTTGCGGAGGTGGATGTGGTATTGTGCCCGGTTTTTACCGCTTTAAGCGAGGTAGCTGAGGTTCTCAGCGAAACAGATATCGGTTTAGGCGGCCAGGATGTTTATTGGCAGGATGAGGGGGCTTTTACCGGCGAGGTTTCTCCTGTGATGTTAAAAGACGCAGGCTGCCAGTATGTGATTATCGGCCATTCCGAGCGCAGGCAGTTTTTTGGCGAAAGCAATGAAACCGTGAATAAGAAGATCAAGGCCGCGCTAAAATGCGGGCTTACCCCGATTGTTTGCGTGGGCGAGAATTTGCAGGAGAGGGAAACCAATAAGACGTTTAAGGTGGTTGAGGACCATATTAATAATGGTTTAGCGGATATCAGCTCTTCGGATATACTGAAATTAGTCATTGCTTATGAACCGGTCTGGGCAATCGGGACGGGCAAGACCGCCACGCCTGAGCAGGCGCAGGAGGTGCATAAATTTATCCGGGATTTATTAAAGACCAATTACGGCCAGGAGGCAGCGGATAATGTCAGGATCCAGTATGGCGGAAGCGTTAAGCCTGAAAATATTACGGAGTTAATGAGTAAGCCGGATGTAGACGGCGCCCTGGTGGGCGGAGCAAGCCTGAAGGTAGAATCTTTTAGCGTGATAGTCGCTAAAGCAAGCGAGGTTGTGAAATGATGACATTGATAATTGTAGTCCATGTGATTGCCTGCATAGTTTTGATTATCCTGGTTTTGATCCAGCGGGGAAGAGGGGCGGGGCTTGTGGAGAGTTTTGCCGGGGTGGAGTCAATGTTTGGGACAAAAACCAGCGCTTTTCTTACGCGTACGACTACAATTATGTCCATAGTTTTTTTCCTGACCTGCCTGAGTTTGGCGGTTTTGTCCGTGAAACAGAGCAAGTCATTGATGCGCGGCGTTAAGGCACCGGTAAAGGCTGCGGCCAAGGCAGAGGCGGCAAAAGCTGAAGCGCCGAAAACGGAAGCGGCCAAAGTTGAGGCAGCTAAAGCCCCGGCGCCGGTAGAAAAAGCTAAGGTGGATGCGGGAAAAACTGAGTAATAGATTTAGTATGTAGATTTCTTTTAAGGCTACCAGTTAAGCTGGTAGCCTTTATTGTATAGAGATAAAGACGTTTTATATAACTTACTTATCCTACTTGGTTTACAAAACAATTATTTTGATTTAATAAGAAGTAATTGTTTTGTAACCCATAGGTATATAAAGAGATGTATAAAGCGTCTTCTTAATTCTTAACTAAATGAAGAATAAAAAACTTTTCTGGGTATTCGCCCTAAGCAGCGCGGTTTATTTTACTCAAGGCATAGAAGGCCTGCCTGGCCAGGGGTTGTTTTATTATCTTAAAGAGACATTGCATTTTTCGCCTGAAAAGATAATGTTTCTCGGCAGCCTGACTACCTTTGCCTGGATGGTCAAGCCCTTTATCGGTTATGTTATAGACCATGTTTTTACCAAGAGATGCTGGATATTTATTTCTTTGGGGCTGGATATAATTTTTGTTTTGTTCCTGGGGTTGATGCATATGCCGCTTATTTTTTTAGTGGTTTTGCTTGCGGTTAACTC
>JAQUSM010000138.1 GCA_028715095.1 Candidatus Omnitrophota bacterium | reverse complement strand
GAAGAAGTGAGGGATACCAAAAGCTATATTCCAGCCGCAGAATTAGCAAGACAGGCAAAAGTAAGTTCTGGAGCAATTAACTATCTTGTAAAAGTGGGGATTTTAAAAGGCCACAGGATAAACGGGATGGGCGGCCGTTTATGGATTGAAATAGAGAGCGCCCATTTCTGGTTAAATAAATCGCATGAACAGAACGGATTTCTTTCAATCGCCGAAGCCTCCAGGAAGTCCGGAGTAAATCCGGGAAGAATACGGACATTACTGATCCGCGGTTTTATACAGGGTTGGCAAGATACAACAGGAAGGTGGAGTATCGCCGAACAAGAGATTGGGCGTCTTGCGCAGGTAATTGAGTATCTAACTAATCTGTCAGTTATTTCGGCAATATACCCGCAGGCATACTATTCAATTCTGCAGGCATCCAGGCTTTTAGGTGTGAAAAACAGTTTAGTTATTGTTTGGGCCGGTGAGGGAATAGCCGCAGCCGAATCGCGGATTGAAAATAATAAGGAAGTAATTTGTTTGTCCGGTTCTGAAATCATAAGGTTAAGAGAGGCCAGAATAACCGATGGCTCAAGAGAAATTGAAGAGGCAAGCCAGGGACCTGGCCCTAATTATATTTCTGCAGGAGAATTTTCCCATCAGGAAAGTGTCGATGTTTCTTTAGTTCGGGCTGCTTATGTGAAAGGTGATCTGGAAGGCAGAGAACAGGGAAGGGCATTATGGATTAGTAAGGATAGCGCTAAAAAGTGGCTAACTGAATATAAAGCCAGAAATTTGGTTTCTATAAATTATATAGCAGAATGTTCAGGGCTACCTTTATCAGAAGTAAAAAAACTGGTTGCCTATGGAGGAGTGTTCTATCCGGTTTTAGGAGCTATGAGTACAGCCCAACAGCAGTGGCTTCTTGATGTTTTAGCCAGCTTGGCTGAAATTAGGCCACAGGGTAGAGCTTATGCAGATTGGAATTATACTGTTCAGCAAGCAGCCATTTTAGTTGGGGTTAAATCGTCGACCCTAAATCTCTGGATTAAAAAAGGATTATTGCCGGCAGTAAGATTGCAGGGAAAAAGATGGATTATTGCCGGCAGCGAAATTATCCGCATACTGCAGGAAGATAAGCAATACATTACTTTAGCTGAGGCGGCAATAATATTGGGGATACCTGAAA
Source organism: Candidatus Omnitrophota bacterium (assembly GCA_028715095.1). GTDB lineage: Bacteria > Omnitrophota > Gorgyraeia > Gygaellales > Profunditerraquicolaceae > UBA6249. Next base: position 2,481 of record JAQUSM010000138.1, on the reverse strand, counting down.
CAGCGGTTTTAGGTTTAACCATCCAGGGCGCAATATCTAGGACAGTGCGTAATGGCCGCACTCTTGTTTTAATAACGGATGAAATAAGGAGGAGAGATTTTTCGCATTTGATTCCTGCGATGGTGATTACTGGTGATTTAGGGGCGGTTTCGCTTGCGGTGAGCGCCTATGAATTGCGCAACTCTTTACGTTGCTGGTCAGGGCGGCAAGATGATATTGGTGAATCATTATCGCTTACAGAAAATCTACTGGAATTTTTATGGGCAGTCCGAATGTTGCCGAATGTAAATTTATTGGCAGATAGATTGGGCACTTCCATAAGACAAATAAATGTGCAAGTTAGCCGTCTGTGTTCTGCGCTGGGTATTTCAGGGAATAATGCCAGCCATCGTTGGAATAGTCTATTAACTAGTTTACAGGATCAGGTTTATTCGGAGTTAGAACCGCTTGATTTCTTGCTTGTCCGCCGTCAAAGAGAAGTAATCCGCAGGATTATGCAGGTTGATCTGCCTATTATAGAAAATGTTGCTCAAGCCGCAGGCCGATCAAAACAAAAATTGTTAAAGACTGTTGGTGATATCGGCTCGGTATTAGATCTAACTGGAGAAAATCTTGAGGTTTGGAACATTGTGATTGGGCTGGTGCGCTGGCCGATAATTATGAGTGAGGAGATTCTGCCGGAAGATGGTTCTTTGAGTGCCCGCAGGCAGGTACGTGAAGCTATCAGGGCTTATATCGCAGCATTCGATCTCTCTAGAGAAGTCAGTGGGTTTGAAGATGAAGCAATGGTTGTATTTTTCCGGCTACTGCTTCCAGCAGAAGAAGTAGATGATATCAGAAGGCAGGTAGTTGATTTTATCGGATATTCAAAGTATCAGCGAAGAAGACAGGAGGAGTTACAAAGAGCCCGGGAAGAAAAAGAAAGAAAAAAAACCGTAAAACAACCTCCAGTTTTTCGTCTTTCACAAGAAGAACGCCGGCGCCTAAGAAGGGAAGCAAGGGAAGCGTCGTGGAACGGGGTAAAAAGCTTATTGGCGGAGAAGGCCGGGGAGGATTGGCCGTTAATCGCTGCGGATGTTCAGAAGGTGTTGGATCCATTTATGGAAGTTATGACTTCGGTTGATATCCGTAGAATCACCGCAAATGCAGAAATCTTCGCTGCTTGTTTAAAAATGCTCACTGAAGAATTATTTAAGTTTGAGGATGTCCGGGGCTTGAGAGGCCATGTTGTTGAAATTGTTTTACAATATCTTGATACTGTCCATGTAGTTAACATATCAGAGAATCCGGAAGTGCTTATCGGGCAATCCTATTATTTTGGTGGACAGGCCCTGGGTCTACCTAAGCCTTTACTCGGAGAAGTTCAAGCAGTGCGTATGCGCGTGGGCAACAAACATGCCGTAATGATCATATGGAGGAACCTGCCTGAAGAGCAGATTAATCCTTGGGCTCCCGGCTGCCTGGTTATTTGCTGCAACTCAGACGGGCAATTATATATCCAAGGTAGGCCGGAAGATATAAATTATCTTTATGATTCTGATGCTCGGGAGGTCCAGGAATTTATCGGCTCCAGGGTGGTTTGTGAAAGCTTCAATCAGCACGGTAGAGGAGTATTTGATAAATACAGGATCAGGTTGCTTCCTCAGGGTTGGGCTATGGGCAACATCGCCCGGGTTTATGTTGAAGAGATGGCTTGCGGTAAAGAAAGAAGTATCCGTCTTATGTGCTGGGACAATCCTGACCCCGAGAACCGTAAGTTACTGGTTATGTTGCGGTTTCGCAGAGATATCGGTAGAAATTATCCCGAGGTTTATCTGGTAAATGAGGATGGTATAGAAGAACTTCTTGCTGATGACCCGACACATGAACTGGTTCTTTACGATTGCTTGCCGGAATTACGGGCTCATTTGAGTTTCCTGAAACTTATAAAAGCAGCTGATTCGGCCGCTCAAATAATTGCCCGCGAGCGGATTATCTTCCGATTTGTAGAAGGAGAATATGTTTTTGAGTTGACAGCTCCATTCGCATTGCAGCGTTTGATCGTTATGCGCCGCCTGGAAGCAGGAGAATGGATCCCTCTGGGTGTGGTCCGTTTTTTACGCCGCGGCGAAGAATTACCGGCAGGGATTGTTCTCGATGGCAGAGTATTAGAAAGATGCGAAAAGGTTTTGGAAGACAGTGTATATATTATTAAGGGAGGGAGATTCTCGGTTTTAACCGTCTTGGCAATCTTAAATGGGGCATCGATTTATGAACAAGGATTAATATTGCTTGGAGAAGCTGTACATTGGCAGGATGTTTCTATGTTGTCTAAAGGTTTTGCTACTCAGGCCAGCATAAGGTATGTACCCGCTGAAACAGAGGTTGTTGTTTTTGAGGATGGCATAGAATATATTAGTCTGGGCAGTTTGGCTGAGTTAAAAGGAAAAATGCGTACTCTACATTGGAGCCAACGCTTAGGCTCCGCAAAACAGGATGAGA
>JAQUSM010000137.1 GCA_028715095.1 Candidatus Omnitrophota bacterium | reverse complement strand
GCGCAAGAAACCTCGCGTAGCCGAATTCCTCAAGGCACACCCTCCGCATAGCAACATTGCGTATCAAAAGGATATCTTGTGCAGAAAGCCCCCCTGAGTTGATGAGCTTGTTGAGCGTGCCAGAAATAAGCACTCCCCGGATATATTTCTTTTTAGACCTTATTTTCCCATCCGGGCCCCATTGTTTAAGAGCCCCATGGCGTAAGCCGTCGCGGTATGGGACTTCTTCTTTAAGCACCCCGTCCTCATACCACTCACACCAGACACCCGTAGCCCTGTCGTCTACGTAGAACTGCTGGCGCTTTAGCTTCCCATTACGGTGCCATTCCTTGCGAGAACCGTGAAACATGCCTTGCTTATAAAAACTCTCCATAGAAAGCTCTCCTGTGGGATACCAAGAGCGGCGCGGGCCATCCAACAGGTCATTATTATAAAACTCTTCTTTCTCAAGTTGGCCATTTTCGTAATAGGTGCGTCCAGGGCCATGCAGTTTTTCATTTACCACGCTATAGTGAAATTTTATGGCGCCGTTTTCGTAGTAACCAGCGCAGTCCCCGGTTGACTTATCAGGGCTTGTGTATACATATTTCAGCCTGCCCTGAAGCCATGTATGGCCTGATTTCACGCAATCAGTCGCGTACATACCGCCACCCTTTCGGCTCATATTCGCGCTGCTTCGTTACTTTATAGACACCTGGCTCAAAGGTAATAGGCTTATGTTCCGGGTGGGTCAAGGTTGTGCTTGTTTTCTCCTCAACCATAAAATAATGCGCTTCGCCCTGCAAGAACACTTCCCCACAATCAAGCTCGTGCATATGGCCCGTTGCTTCGCCTTCAGCTAAAACGCGGTTGCTGCATTTTACGGCATCCTTGGGGATCGCGCCTGCCCTTACTATAAGCAAATCTCCCTGTCTCCACATAACGGCCTCCTCTTTTATTAAAATTCAATCTGGCATCTCTTACATACGGCCATACAACAAGCCAACAGTCAAGTTATATAAGCATATATATGCTAACCAAAAGGCACGACAGCATCCTGTCGACTTAAAATAAAGAAAACCTTTACCGCCACTGGCAAAGGTTTTCTTTATTTTTACGTGCCGGATTTATCCCTTTGAACGCGGCACTCTACAGCTTAAGAAGAATATTTCATGCCCCTCTTGATTTCCGGCTTTAACTCGATGTCGATCCATATCCTTTCTTTATGTTCTTTGTCATCCGCGCCGACATAGTCTCTCTTAAAGATAACTGTCTTATAGCCAAGCTTCTCGACATTCCACTGTCCGAAAACTCTGTACGCTGTGTCATCTGTAAGACGCCTTAACATCTCTTCTTTAGTAATCCAACTGGCAACGTAAGGGTTTATATCAGAGTATTTGATTCCCAGCTTACCCCACATACTGATCCTTTCGGCCCAGAATTCAATCGTCTTGTCAAATTCGCATGGCATCACTTCCGGCTGTGCCAATATCATCCTCAATTCATCATAATTATCGCCCACAACCCACCTCCATTCCATCCTAGCCTTTTATCCTTGGGCCGTGTTCTTATTTAGGAAACTAATAACCCCTCAGCTCTCTCCTGCGCTTATCTCTTTCCTGCAGAAGTACACCGATGATATAAAAAATAACCAGCATCCCGGCAAGAAAGATAGTGAACCAGATACACTGTAAGAAAGTAACAAGGGCTGCCAAAAAGAAATTAGTGAAAATCCTAATGTTATACACAAACAGTAACCCTAGTCCAGCTAATATGAGGGTTGGGATAACAATGCCATATATGCGCTTTAGTTTCTTGGCATTTTCCTCGTTCCGTTTATGCTGGCTGGTTATCTTGTCAATCTCAGACTGTGGCGCCTCCAGTGCCAGACCGGCAGGCAATATCTGACTCGCATATTTGGCCGTGAATTCTTCCTTGGACATCGGATTTAAAACGCGTATATTAAGGAAATTTTTCTTAACGTATTTTGGGTTATCCACGGAATAGTAACATTCATGGTAGTATTGCTCATATTCTGCATTGATAAGATTATCGACCTTCTGCTTGTATTCTTGTTTGAATCTTTCGATTTTTTTGTCCAATGCAGAAGTATCCCCCAACTGACCGATATAGTAGAAAAATACAATGACTACCGTGACGATCGTTCCGATAAATATCCATAGAGCCCGCCAGTCGTGTATCCCATGGGCATACTTATTTTCGAGATACCGGTGGAACCTGTAACCAAGATAAAAAAGAAGTGCTGCGACAGCCGCAATAATTAAGTACATTTTTACTTACCTCTCTTGAATGCCTCCAGGATCCTCCCCTTTAATTCCCTTTCGGTCTTGACACCGGCTGCATCGATACCAAGTTTCCTGGCCGTCTTTATGATCGCCCTTAGTATCGCGGTACGCGATAGCTTCCTGCCTCCGGAAAATTTGGCCTTCTTGGATATCCTATCAAGGAAGCATACCTGCCCCCTGCTTAACCCAACCGTCGTCCAGTTATGCCTACCCATCATTTTCACCTGTATTGTTCAATTGTGCCTTTCAAATGTAAAAAAAATAAACTATTTCTGTTTATAGTTCTTTATCGCCTTAAGGACTCTTTTTGCAAGCTCTTCCTCTGTCTTTACTTCTGTTGGGTCTATGTTAAGGTGCATAACCGCATCTAAAAGCGCCCTTATGATATAGCTTTTAGGCAACTTGTAGCCTCCTGTTGACTTCATTGAATTGCTTAGGTTCTGAAGCCACTTTTCCATATCCTTTGTTATAGATATGGGTACCCTGAAAAGCCCTTTTTGTACTTCACTTCTAAATCTTGCCATAGCCCTCTCTACCAGTTATACAGCTTGTAGCTATATTTATAGTAGCATATGGCAAATTTGTCAAGTGTATAATTGTGCGTTTCAAAATTTTACACAATAGCGACAGCGCCATGTCACGTGGTTAGTTGAATTATACAATGGCAGGCACTCATATATCAAGGGGTATTCCTAGCTATTTCGCCTTGAGCAGGCGAAATGGATTGGGGATAAATTGGCCGCCCTGGATAAAGAAATCGTTCGGGTTTTTGCTTGGCAAATTCCCTTTACATGCCTGCAGAAGCTTAATATATTCATCCGGGTTAAATGCTTTTTTACAGCCAGCAAGGCGCACAGCCATTTCAAGCGCATCCAAGCCATCCTCATGCCGGCCTCGCGGGAAATACTTTAACTGCTCCAAGAGAAGGTGGTGTCTCTTTGAGAATACCAGCCTGGCCGTATTAATTAACGGCTGCAGGTTATGGATACGCTCCTTTTTATCTCCTGCTTGCACTATCCTCACGACTTCTGTGCTTAAATCCTCCTTGCGCAACCCTTCCTGTAATAAGTCGGCTAGGATATCCTGGGCCTGGTTGGTCTCAATGGCGAATTTCCTGATCGGCCAAACCTTGCAATATGAGATTATGTCATCAAGTATCTTGCTGGTGCGCCTGCGCGCTATATCAGCACAAACGACATATATGACGTTTGTTTCTGAATCTTTCGCCAAAACGATGATCGCCGAATAGTCTCCAAACAATGCATGTTTTCCTGAGCTCCAGTCACACCCCGCATAGAAGGTCAAGTAGTTATTTCTTATCTGGAAAAGCTCTATCTCGGACTTATAGGTATCTTCTAAGAACCGCACTTCC
>JAQUSM010000136.1:1768-3666 GCA_028715095.1 Candidatus Omnitrophota bacterium | reverse complement strand
ATTATTATAATTACCGCGAGCGCTGCATATTTTGCGATATAATCCGCCAGGAGATTCAAGATAAGTCCAGGGTAATTTTAGAGAATAAGTATTTTATTTCTTTCTGCCCGTTTGTTTCACGGTTTCCTTTTGAGATCATGATTATGCCTAAACAGCATAGCGGTTATTTCTGCCATATGTCAGGGGATGAAATTTCAGCTTTAGCGCAGATCATGAAGGATACATTGGGAAAATTAAAAAAAGTATTTGAAAATTTGTCATATAATTATATAATTCATTCTGCACCTATTAATGGTGAGGCTGACGTTGAGTATTACCATTGGCATATTGAGATTATGCCTAAGCTGACGCAAGTAGCAGGTTTTGAGTGGGGAACTGGTTTCTACCTTGATCCAACCTCGCCCGAATTAGCCGCGCAGTATTTAAAAGCCGTAAAAGACTAAACATAATATAGGGAAGGGTAGCATAAATTATTAATAATTAAGGAGGATAGCATGGCTGTTAAAGTAGGTATCAATGGGTTTGGCAGGATAGGCCGTTTAGTGGCCCGGGCAATTCTGGAAAAGAACAGCAAGAGTATTGAGCTTGTGGCGATCAATGATTTAACCGACGCCAAAAGCAACGCTTATCTTTTTAAATATGATTCTGTCCATGGGCGTTTTAACGGGGATGTGAAAGCAACCGCTGATGACGTAATCTCGGTAAACGGAAAAGAGATCAAGGTCTTAAAGAAAATGGACCCGGCGGAGCTGCCCTGGAAAGATTTAGGGGTAGAGATTGTGATTGAGTCTACCGGATTATTCACGATTAAGAAAGACGGAGTGAATAAAAAAGGTAAGGCAGTCAAGGGCGCGGAAAATCATATAACCAAGGGCGGCGCCAAGAAAGTTATAATCTCGGCTCCCGCTGAAGGCGAGGATATAACTATAGTCCTGGGGGTCAATGAATCAAAGTATGACCCGAAAAATCATCATGTAATTTCTAATGCCTCATGTACTACTAATTGCCTCGCTCCGGTAGCCAAGGTTATGAATGATAACTGGGGTATTGTGAAGGGGCTGATGACGACAATCCATTCTTACACCAATGACCAGAAGCTGCAGGATATGGCGCACTCAGACTTACGCCGTTCCAGGGCTGCGGCGATTTCCATGATCCCTACTTCAACCGGCGCTGCCAAGGCTTTATCATTGGTTATTCCTGAGTTAAAAGGAAAACTTGATGGTTTCGCTATCCGCGTTCCCACGCCGAATGTTTCTGTGGTGGATCTTTCCGCGACCTTAGCTAAGAAGGTCACCGCCGAAGAGCTTAACGCCGCTTTTAAGGCAGCTGCTGAAGGCGCGATGAAAGGGATACTCGCATACACGGAAGACCCGATAGTCTCGGTTGATTTTAACCATTGCGTATTAAGTTCGATAGTTGACGGCAAGTGCACCAAAGTTATCCAGGATGATTTTGTTAAAGTGCTTTCCTGGTATGACAATGAGTGGGGTTATTCAAACAGGGTAGTGGATTTGTGCGAATATATTGTCAAAAAAGGATTATAGGAAGAGGCGCCCCGCGCTAATTTGACTTGCGCGGGTGTCCTCCTTGTGGAGGAGTTATTAATGGCGAAGTTGACTTTAAAAGATGTTGACTTGAAGAATAAGACGGTGCTGGTGCGCGCGGATTTTAATGTGCCGCAGGATGCCGGCCTTAATATTACCGATGACACGCGAATCCGGGCGACCATGCCTACTTTAAAATATATTTTAGAGCATGGCGCAAAAAAAATGGTGTTAATGAGCCATTTGGGCAGGCCGGATGGCAAGGTGGTTGCTAAATACAGCCTTAAGCCGGTAGCTGCGCGCTTAAAAGAGTTATTAGGGCAGGATGTATTGTTCCTTAGTGATTGCGTA
>JAQUSM010000136.1:0-1668 GCA_028715095.1 Candidatus Omnitrophota bacterium | reverse complement strand
GCCTCAACCGAAGGGGTAACGCATTTTTTAAAATCATGCGCAGGGCTGCTTTTGGAAAAGGAGATTAAATATTTGGGCGAGGCGGTTAAGGACCCGCAAAAACCGTTTATGATTATCCTGGGCGGAGCAAAGGTTTCGGATAAAATCGGCCTTATTGAGAACCTCCTGCCTAAGTGTGATGCTATTATCGTAGGCGGAGGGATGGCTTATACTTTTTTAAAGGCCCAGGGAAAACAGATTGGAAATTCAAAGTTGGAAAAAGAAAAGCTGGAGACTGCTAAGGCAATTTTAGATAAAGCCAAACAGTTAAATAAAGAAATACTGTTGCCTGTTGATAACATAATAGTTGATAATATTGACGCTAACGCTAAAACTGAAATCGCAGGCGAAAATATACCTGACGGCAAGATTGCCGTGGATATCGGGCCAAAGACAATCAAATTATTCGAAGATAAGCTAAGATCCGCTAAAACCATTGTCTGGAACGGGCCGATGGGCATATTTGAAATGGATGCTTTCAGCAAAGGCACGCGGGAGTTAGCCGGTTTTATCGGCAGCCTGAAATGTATTTCAATTATTGGCGGCGGGGATACGGCGGCGGCTATCGCCAAATTCAAATTAGAAGACAAGATGTCGCATATTTCAACCGGAGGAGGGGCAAGCCTGGAGTTTTTAGAGGGTAAAAATTTACCGGGTATTGCCGCGCTTACAGACAAATAAGATGAGGAAAACAATTATTGCCGGAAACTGGAAGATGTATAAGACGATCGTAGAGGCTATTGAGCTTGCCAATGGCCTAAAGCGTGAATTTTTTAAGCTGGATTTGGAGGCGGTGGATGTAGTATTGTGCCCGGCGTTTACCGCTTTAAGCGAAGTAGCTGAGGTTTTGGCTGAAACAGGCATCGGCTTAGGCGCTCAGGATCTTTATTGGCAGGAGGAAGGGGCTTTTACCGGAGAGGTTTCTCCTCTGATGTTAAAAGACGCCGGATGTCAATATGTGATTATCGGCCACTCTGAGCGCAGGCAGTTTTTTGGTGAGACTAATGAGACTGTGAATAAGAAAATCAAGGCAGCGATTAAAGCCGGGCTTACTCCTATTGTTTGTGTGGGGGAGAATTTGCAGGAAAGAGAAGCTAATAAAACATTTAAAGTTATAGAAGACCATATCAATAACGGGTTAATAGATATAAGCGGCTCGGACATATTGAAATTAGTCATTGCTTATGAGCCGGTTTGGGCAATCGGAACGGGCAAGACTGCAACTGGCGAACAGGCGCAGGAGGTACATAAGTTTATCCGTGATTTATTAAAGAAAAATTATGGCCAAGAGGCATCCGACAGCATAAGGATTCAATATGGCGGAAGCGTTAAGCCTGATAATATTACGGAGTTAATGAACAAGCCGGATGTAGACGGCGCCCTGGTAGGAGGGGCAAGCCTTAAGGCGGATTCTTTTAGCGTGATTGTCACTAAAGCAAGCGAGGTTATAAAATGATGACGTTCGTAATTGTAATTCATGTGATTGCCTGCATAGTTTTGATTATTCTGGTTTTAATCCAGCGCGGAAGAGGGGCCGGGTTAGTGGAGAGTTTTGCCGGGGGGGAATCAATGTTCGGGACAAAGACCAACGCTTTTCTTACGCGCACAACTACGATTATGTCCGTAGTC
>JAQUSM010000135.1 GCA_028715095.1 Candidatus Omnitrophota bacterium | reverse complement strand
ATAAGATTCCCGATGGGCCTATTTTAGCAAAGGCGCCGCGCAAGATACCGGCGGGGGAAGTAGTAAGCCGTTATGAAGCTCCCCGGGGGGAAGATCTCCATTATGTCCGTTCCAACGGCACGGAAAAACCCGAGAGAGTAAAGGTAAGGGCGCCTACCTTAGCCAATATTCAGTCAGTTTCCAGGATGCTTGAAGACAGGTATTTGGCGGACATGCCTATCGTTGTGGCAGCGATTGACCCGTGTTTTTCTTGTACGGATAGGCTGGTAGCTCTCAGGGACGTAGAGAGCGAGAAAAAGAATACGCTAGCCTGGGAAACCGTCAGGCTCAAGGGAATAGAGTGGCATAAAAACAGGGGAGTAGATTTCACATCTTTAAACAAGAAATTAACCAAATTATTCCAGCATGTTTAAGGCGTTTTTCCATATTTTGATTTTTCCTGGGCTATTATTCCTTTTTGTTTTTGGGTTTTTTGCCGAGTATGTGGATAGAAAGCTTTATGCCCGGTTTCAAAATAGAATCGGACCTCCGTGGTTTCAGCCGCTGGCGGACTTTATTAAATTAGTAGCTAAAGAAGAGATAATCCCCGAAGAAGCAGACGTTAAGGTTTTTAAGCTGATGCCGGTATTTGCGCTTGCTGCTTCGTCTGTGGCTATTCTCTATATACCCATATGGGGGGAGCGGGCAGTTTTTTCTTTTAACGGAGATGTAATCGTTGTCTTATATCTTCTAACTATCCCCACGTTTGCTTATTTCCTGGGTGGATGGTATTCAAGGAGCGTTTATTCAATGATTGGAGCTGTGCGTTCCCTGACACAATTATTCGCTTATGAAGTTCCCTTGTTTTTGTGCATTCTTGCTTCGGCAATGCTTGCCGATACCTGGTCTCTGAGCGGGATGGTGAAATTCTATAGCCAGCATATTGGTTATTGGTTTTGTAACATCATCGGATTTGTGGTGGCCTTGATCTGCCTATTAGGTAAACTTGAGAAGGTGCCTTTTGATATACCGGAGGCCGAAACCGAAATAGTAGCGGGAAGTTTTACCGAATATAACGGAAGGCTCCTAGCGTTTATCCGGATGTCTTTTAATATTGAAATGGTAGTGGGGGCTTCTTTACTTGCGGCGGTATTCTTGCCATTCGGGCTTAACCTTTCGCCTGCGGCTGTATTTTTGTGCTACTTGATCCAGGTCCTTCTTATTATCGCGGCAATTTCATTCTTGCGTGCGTTATTTGCACGCCTGCGCCTGGATCAGATGATTAATTTCTGCTGGAAATACCTTGCGCCTTTAGCGTTTTTACAGGTTTTGTTTAATCTTACTTTAAAGGTGGTGCTGCCAAGATGAGTAGACCGGGAAAGATAGCCAGACTTCTTATGCAGTCATTTTTTAAGAAACCAGCAACGCTAAACTATCCTGCTAAAAAATCGGGGATGCCTGAAGGATTCCGCGGAAGGCTAAAGTTTAACGCGCTTATGTGCATTGGATGCAAGATGTGTATGCGTGACTGTCCCTCAGGGGCAATAGAAATCAGGAAAATCGGGGAAAAACAGTTTGAAGCGGAAATAAACTTAGCAAGATGTATTTATTGCGGACAATGCGTGGATTCTTGTTTGAAAAAAGCGCTTGAAATTACTGCCGAATTTGAACTCGCAAAGTTAGATCCTGCCCAATTAAAGGTAATTTTAAATGCCGGGAATACAGAAAATCCTAAAGGATAAATTAAGGAATGCCCAAAGGGTTGCTGTGCTGGGTATTGGTTCCGGTTTAAGGGCTGATGACGCAGCGGGCTTAATTGTTGCCAAAGGGCTTAAGGCATATATTAAGGGTAAGAAAGAAAAGAGCCTGCTGAGAATCTTTTTGGGCGAGACTGCCCCGGAGAATTTAACCGGGCAGATAAAGAAGTTTAAGCCCACGCATTTGATTGTTATCGACGCGGTAGATTTTCATCTAAAAACCGGCGCCTTAAGAGTAGTGGACATTTGCGCAGAAGCGGGAGCGTCTTTTTCTACGCATAGGGTTCCGATTGGTATTTTCAGGGATTATTTGCATAAATCTATCGGCTGTGAAACGGTGCTTATCGGGATGCAGCCCGGGTCTACGGAATTTTGCGGAAGGCTTTCAGATGGGATGCAAGAGTCAATCCAGGCAGCTTGTAAAGAAATAAGAGAGGCCTTAAAAGATTTTATCTAAGATCAGGATAGTTTTCCTAAAGAATAATTGACAAGCGCCTGATTTATGATATGATGATATTCGCTTGCAAAGGGGTAAAGCAGTTATTAAGATAACAGACGTCTTAAGTCCAATATTGGATAGAAGGCGTCAATTTTTTTATTTAAACCTCATGCAAAAAGAAGATTTCTATAAAGGGGTAAAAACTGTAGGTTTTGTTTCTCTGGTGCCTTTTATGCTGGCAGCCGGAGCTCTTTCAGGTTATTTCGCGGGCGTTTTCTTGAAAAATAAATTTAATCTGCCTGTTTATGTGGTATTAATCAGCGTTGCTTTTGGTTTTGGGGCAGGGGTGATGGAGATGGTTAAGGTCTTGAGGATTTTAGCCAAAATGAATAAAAAATGAGTCAGAGTGCTTCTGTCCCGGAGTTGCCGGATATTTTTGCTATCCTGGCGGATAAGTTTCCGGCAAATCCGTTCTTAAAATTTATCTACCTTCGGGAGCATGTGAGTTTTTCCCTGGTTATTGTTTTGATATTAGGGATACTTTCATATTTTGCATGCAGAAGGAAAAGCCTGATTCCAGGCCGGCTCCAGGGAGCTTTTGAAATGATTGCCGCGGGCCTGGATGATTTTGTCTGCGGGATTATGGGCCCCAAGGGAAGGAGATTCACCCCTTTTGTCGGGACCTTATTTATCTATATTCTCTGCATGAATCTTTCCGGGTTGATCCCGTTTATGAAGGCCTCTACCGCCAGCTGGTCCACTACTTTAGCTTTGGCGTTGTGTGTATTTTTTTACGTGCAGTATACCGCAATAAGGGAACTGGGGTTTTTGGGTTATTTGGATCATTTGGCAGGCAAGCCGCGGGGTGTGCTGGCTTTTACCATTATTATGCCGCTATTTATGTTATTCCTGCATGTGATTACAGAATTAATCCGCCCTTTAAGCCTGTCTTTGCGTTTACGCGGAAACATCTGGGGGGATGAGGTATTAATCGGCCTGCTTTCAGGATTTGGGATCAAGGGATTGCCGCTGTTATTTTTCAATATGTTAATGGCGGTATTGACGGCAATTGTGCAGGCTGCGGTTTTCTGCCTGTTAACTGTGATATATTTTGCGCTTGTTTTAGACCACGAAGAAGAAACCGTATAAATCAAAAAAGGGGGATGTTATGGATTCAAAAACGGCAATGGATTTAGGTGTAGCTATAGCTTTAGGTGCGGCAGCATTTGGCTCAGCGATCGGCCTGGGTGTCGCGGTATCTTCAGCTATGGGAGCAATCAGCAGGCAGCCGGAAGCAAACAACAAGATTATGATGAGCATGATTATCGGCTGCGCTTTTATTGAAGCAATTACTATTTATGTACTGGTATTTGCTTTTATGTACGCCGGCAAGTAAGGCTTAAGAGGAGATAAAAGCATGGAACTTTTAAAGATGCTTAGCGCAAGCGAAATATTCGCGCAGGTTTTAAGTTTCTTCCTATTGTTATTCTTGCTA
>JAQUSM010000134.1 GCA_028715095.1 Candidatus Omnitrophota bacterium | reverse complement strand
CTCTTCCGATCTCAACTCCGCCGGCCTTTATAAGCAAGAATGTTTTTGGCATCTTGCAGGAAAAGTTTGATCTACGATTGATTAGCACTCCCGAGGAAGATTTGAAGAAGATACTAAAGAAATAAACTGGAGGGGCAACGGTGGCGGATCTCAAGGATTTATTGCAGGGCGCAGATTGGAAAACCGAGAAACATGTGCCGGTTATTGATTGTCCGGATAAAATAAGCAAGGGCCAGATATTACAAGTAGAGCTAAGCGTTGGCAAGCAGATAGCGCATCCTAATACTACCGAACACCATATTAAATTTATCGAGGCCTATTTTCTGGCAAAAGGGGAGAAGTTTCCTTGCCATCTGGCGCGTTTTGAATTTAATACGCACGGTGAATCTGTGCAGGGGCCAAATACCAGCACTGTATTTTCTGAGCCAAAGATAACTATGTATTTTAAGACCGAAAAGAGCGGTGCGATTTTGGCGGTTTCTTATTGCAATATTCATGGTCTTTGGAAGAGCGAAAAAGAAATTAATATAGATTAACCAAGTATGGAATAAGCCTTTGCCGTGCGGGAAAGGTATTAATTTAACAGCCCGTCTGACGGGTAAAACAAGGAGGTTGATATGTATATGTCGAGATGTTGTCCCTTAATGGCCGTTGTGCCGATTTCGTTTTTTCTAACCGCTGGTTTTTTTGTTCTTTTCGCCTTGGCTAAAGTAACGGAAAAGTGGCTTAAAGTTTTTGGCTATGTGACAGTGGGTTTCCTTTTATTATCGGTGTTGATTGTTTTTTCAGGCGTAGCTTCTAATTTAGGAAGAGGTTCTTTCGGTATGCGATGCAAAATGTCGCAGAAAATGAAGAATTGCGGTATGGGGCAAATGATGGGTCAAACCAACATGCCGGAGATGCCCATGCAGGAAAAGTAAACGTTTACCGAAAAGCGGTTTAAAGCGATCCAATCAAAGAGGGGAAGATGAATAAATATAAATGTTTAGTCTGCGGTTATATTTATGATCCTAAGGCAGGCGACCCGGATAACGGAATTGCTGCCGGAACGAGTTTTGAGGACCTTCCGGATACCTGGGTTTGCCCTGAGTGCGGGGTAGGCAAGGATCAATTTGAGAAAATAGTTTGACAGATAAAGAATAAAATGCCTGTAGAAGTCGATGCCAGGATAAAAGAAATTATCCAGCGCAGCTACAATGTTAAAAGTTTCCGTCTGGAGATTGGGGACTGGCTGGATTTTAAAGCCGGCCAATTTTTGATGGTCAGGCTCCAAGATAATCCTAAATTAGAGAAGTATCTTTCCATCTCCAGCTCTCCTACGGAAAAGTGTTATTTAGAGTTTACCAAGAAGTTGACTCAAAGTGATTTTTCCGCTGCGCTGAATAACTTAAAATCCGGAGACAGGGTAAAAATTAAATACCCTTTGGGCCAATTTATTTTGGATGAATCTGCTCCAAAGGTGGCTTTTTTATCCGGCGGCATAGGGATAACTCCCATAAGAAGCATTTGTAAATATGTAGTTGATAAAAATATAGGCATAGATATGGTGCTGGTCTATTCTAACCGCTCCATACGCGATATAGTCTTTAAGGATGATTTTTCTGCCATGTCCAAAAGTTACCCTCTCTTAAGGGTGGCGCACGTGTTGTGTGAAGCCGAACAGGGATTCAAATGTACCGTCGGACGGATTGACGCAGGTGTGATAAGAAATGAAATTCCGGATTACCTGGAAAGAAAATTCTACCTCTGCGGCCCTCCTCAGATGGTTGAGGCGATGCGTAAGATATTGGCTGAAGAGCTAGGTTTAAGCAGCGGGAAAATAGTTACGGAGAACTTCCAGGGCTATTAATTCCTTTCTGCCGCAACCAAGGAGAAAAACAGTGTCTGCAATAAAAATTCTGCCTGATATATATTCAGTGGGGGTACTGGATTGGGGCGTGCGCAATTTTCATGGGCATACGTATACCACGCAAAGAGGCTCAACCTATAACTCCTATCTTATTGTAGATGAAAAGATAGCCCTCGTAGATACTGTTTATGGGCCGTTTGCGCAGGAACTAATCGAAAATATCAAAGCAATTGTCCCTCCCGAGAAGATAGATTATATTATCGCCAACCATGTTGAAACCGACCACTCCGGGGCTTTACCCAGCCTTATGCAGCTTTGCCCCAAGGCGAAAATCTTAGGCACCGCTAAGTGTAAAGACGGGCTCTATAAACATTATTATGGAAATTGGGATTTCCAGGTGGTCAAGACCGGAGATAAACTGGAACTGGGAAAACGCACGCTTACCTTTCTTGAGGCACCGATGATCCATTGGCCGGATAGCATGTTTACGTATTGCCCGCAAGATGCCCTGCTTATGCCTAATGACGCATTCGGTCAGCATTATGCGACAGCCGGGCGTTTTGACGATCAGGTTGATCAATGCAGCTTAATGGATGAAGCAGAAAAATATTATGCCAATATCCTCTGGCCGCTTAGCTCAGTGATTTTAAAGAAGATTGAAGAGGTGCAAAGATTGAACATCCCCATTAAAATGATTGCGCCCAGCCACGGGGTCATCTGGCGTAAGGATCCGGGAAGAATAATAAATTCTTATATAACCTGGGCAAAAGGCCAGACGAATAAAAAGATAATAGTCGCTTATGAAACTATGTGGGGGGCAACTGAAAAAATGGCCAGGCAAATTGCCGAAGGGATAAGCGCTGCAGGGGTAGAGGTTAATTTGTATAATATCGCTGAAAGCGATCGCACTGAAATAATCACGCGCATGCTTACTGCCCAGGGTTTCTTGTTTGGCTCATCTACCCATGACAATGATATGCTGCCGAATATCGCCGCATTCCTGGAGATAGTAAAAGGTTTAAAACCTAAAGGCAGGCAGGTTGGTTTTTTTGGCTCTTATGGCTGGGCTGGAGGCGCAGTTAAGGAGATGCAGGAGGCGTTAAAGGACAGCGGGGTTGATACCAGTATCCCCGGAGTATCTATTAAATATATACCGGATAAAGAAGAATTAAAAACCTGTTTTGAATTTGGGAATCAATTCGCCAGAATTTTGAGGTAAAAATGAAGCAAATCCCGGAAATGGTTATTGAATTCTTACGCGCACAGGGTTTTGTGATATTCTCCTCGATAGATAAAAAAGGGTTTCCGCATAGCTCATGTAAAGATATAGTTAAGATTGAACCCGCCGGTAAGATCTATGTGATCGATGTTTATCAGGGTTTAACTGCTGAGAATATAAAGTATAACCCTCAGGTAAGTATCAGCGCGGTTGATGAACATAAATTTATGGGTTACTGTCTTAAGGGGAGGGCCAAGGTTATGGCTGCTGATGCAATCAGCCAGGAACTTACCAGGTTTTGGGAAGATAAAATTACTTCGCGGCTGGCTAAAAGACTGCTGCATAATTTAGCTCAGGATAAAGCCCGCGCTCATCATCCCGAAGCCAGCCTGCCGAAGCCTACACACCTTATCGCTATTACAGTAGAAGAGATAGTTGACCTTGCTCCATATTATTTGAGAAAGGAGTGATTTTATGGCTAAGAGTGTAAAGGTGTATAGCACCCCGACTTGCCCATGGTGTATCCGGGCTAAACAATTCTTGTAGGAGAATAATATCGATTTCCAGAATATCGACGTTTCCGGCAATCAACAGGCTGTGGATGAATTGATGCAAAAATCCGGGCAGATGG
>JAQUSM010000015.1 GCA_028715095.1 Candidatus Omnitrophota bacterium | reverse complement strand
GGTTTTATCCTCTGTAAGAAAGACGATTATCATAGGGTTGTTTTTTACATTAGGCCTGGCTTTTGTCTTGGCTTCAGTTTTAGCCAAGGCGTTAATCAAGCCGATAAATCGTATAATTTATGCCTCTTCCAAATTTGCCCAGGGAGATTTTTCACGCAGGATCTTCCAGGGGTCTAATGATGAGATTGGAATGCTCGGAGCCACCTTAAATAAGATGGCGCAGGATATTGAAGAGAAGATCCGCGAGATAGCAACGAAGAACCAGCATTTAGAGGCTATTTTTAACAGTATGATTGAGGGGGTTATTGTTACAGATGACAGCTCCAGGGTAATTTCTATAAATCATGCTATTGAAGAGTTGTTTGATACTATGGGGCCTGCGATGCGGGGAAAGTTTTTCTTAGAAGGCATTCGCAATAGCGAGATAGCTGAACTTATAAATAGCGCAATGGGCCTGGCCAAATCTATCTCAAAAGAAATAACGCTGATTATGCCGGTGCAAAGAATAATTCAGGTAAATGTTTCTCCGATCTTTGAGCAGGATAAAGTTACCGGTTCTGTTACGGTGGTTCATGACATTACGGGGATACGCCGGCTTGAAACGATGCGCCGGGATTTTGTGGCCAATGTTTCGCATGAGTTAAAAACCCCGCTTACTTCTATAAAAGGTTTTGTGGAGACCCTGCTTGAAGGGGCGATGGAAGATAAAGAGAACAGCATTAATTTCCTCAAAATAATTAATAACCATGTGGATAGATTGAACACCTTGATTGATGACCTGCTTGATCTTTCATATATAGAATCAAAGGAGGCAGTGCTTTCAAAGGATAAGCTTGGTTTATCCGGGCTGGTCAACGAGGCTATGTCAGGATTTAAGTCGCAGGCAAAGAAAAAAGGGATAGAGCTTAGTTTTGAATCTCCGCAAGGCTTGGAGATTTTTGCCGACAAAAGCAAGATTGAACAGGTCCTGGTTAATCTCATTGATAACGCTATCAAATATAATAAGGAAAAGGGCTTTGTGCGGATTTATTCCGAACAGCTCGCAGATAAAATAAAGATTATTATAGAGGATTCAGGTCCAGGTATACCCGCAAAAGATATCCCGCGTATTTTTGAACGGTTCTACCGCGTAGACAAGGCGCGCTCGCGCCAGCTCGGCGGCACAGGTCTGGGGCTTTCTATTGTTAAGCATATTATAGAACTTCACTCCGGTTCTGTTGGCGTTGAAAGTATCGAAGGCTTAGGCTCCAAATTCTGGTTTATTCTACCGCAATAAAAATATCTTTAATCCCGCTTAGAAACAAGAAAAACCATCAACTTTAAACTTTACCTGGATTTTACCTGCCCTTGAAGCGGATTTAACCCTCCTGTTTTATACTTAGGCCATGATTAATAATAAAAAGATTATCATTGTAGAAGACGATAAAGATATAAATAACCTTATCGCATATAATCTGGGCAAAGAAGGTTTTATGGTTGAGCAAGCATTCGATGGGGCAGGCGCCATGCAAAGGATCAAGGAGAGTGTTTTTAATATTATTATCTTAGATATTATGCTTCCGGGGATAGACGGCTTTGACATATGCAAAGAGATTAAAAACGACATCAGGTATTCCAGGTCATTTATAGTGGTAGTTAGCGCCAAACGCAGCGAGGAGGATAAGCTATACGCGCATTTATTAGGGGCAGATTATTATTTAACCAAACCTTTTAACCTTAGCGGACTTTTGGGTGCGGTAAAAGAGATAAGCGAATCATTGGATAGGGTGTATTTAGTAAAGACATGAAAGGAGGAGCAGTGATGGGAAAGTTGTTAATTACGGTGTTGTTGGGAATTTCCTGCTTGATGAGCGCGGGTATTCAGGCTTCGTACGCAGGAGAAATTGATTTATTGTTACAGAAATTAGTAGAAAAGGGTGTTTTAACGGGCGCGGAAGCGCAGCAGGTAAAAATCGAAACACAGGAACAGGTGAAGAAGGAGATTGCTACAGGCAAATCCGCATCTTTGCCGGCTTGGGTACAGAATATGAAGCTCAAGGGTGATTTACGTTTAAGGTACCAGAATAAGCATGACAAGGCAGCTAATAATTACCAGCAGGATACGAATATCGGCCGCATCCGTTTGCGTCTTGGTCTTGAGGCTAAGATAAATGATAAACTAATGGCGGGAATCGGAATAGCTACTGGTTCAGGGGATCCGCGTTCCACCAATATTACCTTCGGCAGCTATAATACCAAGAAAAGTATTGTGCTTGATTATGGTTATGCCAAATACAGCCCTTTTCCATGGTTAAACCTTGTCGGCGGCAAGATGCTTTTAGGGGATGCTCTCTGGGAGCCTACTGATCTGATCTGGGATACGGATATTACGCCTGAAGGGGCAATGCTGCAGTTTAATACGAAGTTAGGTTCCAACGCTAACCTTTTCTTAAACACGGGAGCATTGATTGTTGATGCTGATTCTTCTTCGGATAACGACGCTCCTATGGCATACCTTATCCAGCCCGGGGTTAGTTATAAGCTTAGTGACAGCCTTTCACTAAAAGGCGCTGTTTCCCTGCAGTCATTCAGCAACGTTAAAAATCACGTAAGCAGCACTTATTCAGGGGCAAGTAATACCGGAAATACTACGGCCGGCACATCATCGTACGCATATGATTATCAGATGATTAATCCTGCTTTAGAGATCGGCTTCAAGGAGCCTTTTAAGGCAATCGGATTTAATGTTGAGTCTTTAAAGTTGCTCGGTGAATACGTGAATAATCTTGATGTTTCAAAAGCATCAAGCGGATTTTCCTGCGGTTTCAAGTTAGGTAATGACAAAATCGAGAAGTGGGGAGATTGGCAAATCAAATACATTTATGCCATGCTTGGCCGGGATGCCGTGCTTGATGTTTTGCCTGATTCTGATCGTTACGGGGGTAAGACCGGCATAAGGAGCCATGAAGTAGAGTTTCAATTCGGCTTAGCCAAAAATACATTCCTCGGGCTTGATGTGTATCGTTCCTGGAGGACGTATGGCGCAAAGGCTCCCGAGACCCTGGTCCAGGTTGACTGGAATATGAAGTTCTGATAAATAATTAACACGGTAATAAGCTAAAGAGGAGAATTAAAATGAAAAGATTAAGAATGTTTGCGTTAATGGGGATCTTAGGTTTAGGCCTGGTTATTCCCTGTTACGCAGAAAAAATAGTTTTGGCCGGTTCTACAACCGTACTCCCGATTGCGCAGAAGACAGCAGAGGTTTTTATGGAGGAAAACCCTGCCGCGGATATTTCAGTGCGCGGAGGCGGCTCAAGCGTAGGTATTGCCGCTCTTATTGACGGAACTTGTGATATTGCTGACGCATCACGCGCCATAAAAGATACCGAGATACAAAAGGCTGCCGCAAACGGAAGGGATCCTGTTGCTCATATTGTGGCAATGGACGGGATTGCGGTAGTGGTAAATAAGTCAAGCTCCATATCCAAACTTTCTAAAAAGCAGGCCCGGGAGATATTTACCGGCAAGATCTCCGATTGGTCGCAATTAGGCGGCAAGGCGGGCAAGATTGTAGTTGTTTCACGCGATACTTCAAGCGGAACTTTTGAGGCTTTTGGTGAGTTAGTTATGAAAGGAGAAAAGGTTATGCCTGGGGCGTTAATGCAGGCTTCGAATCAGGAAGTTGCCCAGATTATAGCCCAAACACCGCAGGCAATAGGTTATGTGGGGTTAGGTTTTATGTCCGGCGAACTTAAGCCTGTTGAAATCGACGGGGTTATGCCTTCAAAAGAAACGGTCCTTTCAGGAGAATATCCCGTGACCCGTCCGCTCTTTATGTATTCCAATGGTAAGCCCCAGGGGATTACAAAAGAGTATCTTGATTTTGTAAAGAGTAAAAAAGGCCAGGAATTAGTGGAAACCCAGGGTTATGTCGGGTTAAAGTAGAAGCGTTTACCCATTACCTGACAATGCGGCAGGCTTAAGCGCCTGCCGCGTCTCCATTTTACAATAATATGGCATACAGGCGGATAAAAGAGCAGGCATATAAGTGGATATTTACTATTTTAGCCTTTTCTTCTTTGTTCTTTCTTGTTGGGATAGTAATTGTTTTGTTTAAAGAAGGCACCCCGATATTTCAGAAAATTGGTTTTCTTAAATTTATATTCGGAAGGAAATGGTATCCTACATATAATCCTCCTGATTTTGGAATACTGCCGCTTATATTAGGTTCCTTATGGGTAACTGTTGGCGCAAGTTTAGTATGCATTCCTTTAGGCGTGGGCAGCGCGCTTTATCTTAATGAGATCGCCGGTTTTAAACAGAGGCAGTTTTTAAAGCCGGTTATTGAATTATTAGCAAGCATACCTTCAGTTGTTTATGGTTTCTTTGGGCTGGTAGTAGTAACGCCTTTTTTGCAGAGGTTATTTAACCTTCCTACAGGCATGACCGCGTTAAACGCAAGTTTGATACTTGGGCTTATGGCAACTCCCACTGTGTGTAGTATTGCAGAAGACGCTTTAAGTTATGTACCGCATTCTTTCAGGGAGGCATCTTTTGCCGTAGGGGCAGATCGATGGCAGACTTTAACGCGGGTGGTTATTCCTGCCGCAGGTTCGGGCATATCTACCGGCATAATCCTGGGGATGAGCCGGGCAATAGGGGAAACAATGACTGTTTTGATGGTTGCAGGAGGCGCAGCAGTCATTCCTGGTACCTTTTTAGAGCCGGTGCGGCCGATGACTGCGGCAATTGCCGCCGAGATGGGAGAGGCGCCCATGGGGGGCAGCCATTATCATGCCTTATTCGCAATCGCTCTTATTTTGTTCCTAATTACCTTTGTTTTTAATATTATTGCTGAGATTGTATCCAGGAGGTTCCGGATAAAACTTGGGTTAAACGGATGAAAAAGGATGTTGTCCAGAAATTGGGTTTTTCCCTTATATTCCTTTGTATTTTGACTACCGTATTTTTCTTAGGAACTATTATTTATTTTATTTTTGTTAAGGGGGCGCCGATAATTTCATGGGACTTTCTGACCAAGGTTCCGCGAAACGCGATGACCGAAGGCGGGGTTGCGCCTATTATTGCAGGGACTTTTTATTTAACGTTAGGCGCAATGATATTCTCTGTTCCTTTAGGCCTTGCTTGCGCAATATATATCTGTGAGTATTCGCCCAAGAGTTTTATAGTTAATATTATACGTATTAGCATTAATAATCTCGCGGGTGTTCCTTCGGTTGTTTTTGGGCTTTTTGGTTTGGCAGTATTTGTTAATTTTCTGGGATTCGGAGTTTCCATACTGTCGGGCAGCCTTACCCTTGGGATACTGGCCCTTCCTTTAATTATATCCGCCTCCCAGGAAGCCTTAGTGGCGGTTCCGCATTCAATACGCGAGGCCTCGCTTTCTTTAGGGGCAAGCAAATGGGAGACGATTAAAAGAATAGTCCTGCCTGCCGCCTTGCCGGGCATACTTACGGGCGTTATATTAAGCGTGGGAAGAGTGGCGGGAGAAACCGCGCCGATTTTATTTACTGCCGCGGCTTTCTATAAACGGGGTTATCCGAAGAATATTTTTAATGAAGCAATGGCTTTGCCTTATCATATATATGCGCTTATGACCGAAGGCGCTCATCCTGATAAGCAAAAAGCCGTTGCTTACGGCTGTAGCCTGGTGCTATTGTTACTGGTTTTGTTTATTTCAGGATTTGCTATTATTTTACGGCAAAGACAGAGGAGTTCTTATGCACAATAAGATAAAAATGCAGGCAAAAGACGTGGATTTCTTTTACGGTAAAAACCAGGCGCTAAAGAATGTTAATCTTGATGTTTATGCTAACCGTGTTACTGCGATGATTGGGCCGTCAGGGTGCGGAAAATCAACTTTTATACGTTTGTTTAACCGAATGAACGAGCTTGTGCCGCATACTGCTCTTTGCGGTAAGATATTTCTTGATGATTTAGAAATTAATAACCCATCAGTTGATCCTGTTGATATCAGGAGGAGGGTGGGGATGGTTTTCCAGAAACCCAATCCATTCCCCAAGAGCATATTTGAGAACATCAGTTATGGTTTAAAAGTCAATGGCATAAAGGATAAGGCATTTATCGGGCAGAAGGTTGAAGATTCTCTGAAGAGAGCAGTTATCTGGGGTGAGGTAAAAGACAGGCTCCATGACAGCGCTTTGAAATTATCCGGCGGCCAACAACAGCGTTTATGTATCGCCAGATGTTTGGCCGTTGAGACAGAGGTGATCCTGTTTGATGAGCCCTGCGCCAGCCTTGACCCTATATCAACCGCGAAGATAGAAGAGTTGATCTTGGAGCTAAAGAAAGATTATACCATTATTATTGTTACGCACAATATGCAGCAGGCAGCACGAGTTTCTGATTATACGGGATTTTTTCTTTTGGGTGAATTGGTGGAATTTGGAAAAACCCAGGATATGTTTACTGCGCCAAGAAATAAGAAGACAGAGGACTATATTACAGGGAGGTTTGGTTAAAATGAAAAAAGTTCTTTTTGTTTGCATAGAGAATTCATGCCGCAGCCAGATGGCCGAGGGTTTTGCAAACGCGCTGGGTGCCCTCAAGCTTGAATCATATAGCGCCGGGTCCAGGCCGGGCGGCAAGGTGAATTCCGATGCAATTAAAGTTATGCAGGAAATAGGCATAGATATTTCAGCCGCAAAATCAAAAGGGTTTAATGACCTGTCAGTAAAAGAATTCGATTACGTGGTTACAATGGGGTGCAAGGATATATGCCCATTTGTTCCGGCTAAAGAGCATATTGATTGGCAGATCGAAGACCCTAAGGGCAAGGGTGAAGAATTTTTCAGGAAAATACGGGACATGATTAAGGAAAAAGTAGAGTCGTTAATTAGAGAGATTTAATCTGGAATTACCGGATAAGCCTCCGTTAAATCCACGGCATATTTAATTTTACACAGATTTAACATACGGAATATTGAAGTATAGTATAATATAACTTAACAAGGAGGCAGTATGATTAAGAAAGGGTTTTTTATTTTAGCGCTGGTTATATTTACAGTTTCGGCGTTTGCCGGAAAAGATGAGCATTCCATCCAGATCAAAGGTTCTGATACTATGGTTAATCTGGGCCAGGCCTGGGCAGAGAAATATATGGAGGAAAATTCAGGAGATTTTGTGGCCGTAACCGGCGGCGGCTCTGGAACAGGGCTATCCAGCTTGATTAGCGGAAGCTGCGATATCGCGATGAGCTCAAGAAATATCAAAGATAAAGAGATTGCTTTGGCTAAACAAAAGGGCATTAATCCTTTTGAAACAAAGGTAGCCTTAGACGGCCTGGCAGTAGTGATCAGCCCGGCTAACCCGGTACATAAACTTACCCTTAATCAATTAGCAGGCATTTTTACCGGCAGGATAACTAATTGGAAAGAGGTGGGGGGCAAAGATGAAAGGATAGTTATTCTTTCGCGCGAAGTTAATTCCGGCACCCATGTTTATTTTAAGGAGCATGTGTTAAGGAATAATAACGCTAGCGGAAAAGAAGAGTTTGCATCTTCTGCGCTGATGCTGTCTTCTTCCCAGGCAATAGCCGATGAGGTGGCGTCCAATCCTGCTGCTATCGGCTATTATGGCATGGGGTATATTTCGAGTAAGCAGAAGACCATTGCCGTAGCTAAAGATGATAAATCCGAATATGTCGAGCCGAATATAGATAATGTCTTAAGCGGTAAATACCCTATATCCAGGCCGCTTTTTCTATACACTAATAACCAGCCTCAAGGGTTAATTAAAAAGTTCGTTGATTATGTGCTTTCCAGGGAAGGCCAGGAGATTGTGGTTAAAACTGATTTTGTCCCCGTAATAAAATAACTCTAACTTATGCGAAAGTTTAAAGAATTTCTAATAGAGAAGCTGATCTTTATCTGCGGATTAGCTTCTATATTCTTCGTAATTTTAATCTTCCTGTTTTTAACCAAGGAAGGCTTGGCGGTATTTAAATATGTCAACCCGGTTGATTTTCTCATGGGTAAGAGCTGGTATCCTATTTCGGAGCCGGCGCAACTTGGAATATTGCCGCTGATATTTGGTTCGCTTATAGTTACTCTCGGAGCGGCGATAATTTCTATACCTATAGGCATAGCCTGCGCGGTTTATATCGCTGAAGTTGCCCCTTCAAAGATTAAAGAGGTTTTAAAATCCGGCATAGAATTATTAGCTGCTATCCCAAGCGTAGTGCTGGGATTTATCGGGATGGTTACTCTTGTCCCCTGGGTAAAAACCGTATTCCATTTGCCTACAGGCTTAACTGCTTTATCAGGTTCTATAATCCTGGCTTTTATGGCCATGCCTACGATAGTTTCAATCGCTGAAGATGCGCTTTATTCTGTGCCCAAAAGCTATAAAGAAGGAGCGTTTGCATTAGGGGCTACGCATTGGCAGACAATCTACCGGGTTTTACTTCCTGCGGCCTCTTCGGGGATCGTCGCCGCGGTGATGCTTGGCATAGGCAGGGTTATCGGCGAGACCATGGCGGTAATGATGATAACCGGTAATGCCGCGGTCATCCCGCAGAGTATTCTTGTGCCTGTGCGCACCTTAACCGCGACCATTGCCGCTGAAATGGGGGAGGCGGTAGTAGGCAGCGAGCATTATTTCGCGCTTTTTGCCATCGGCATAGTTTTATTTATTATGAGTTTTATTATTAATGTTACCGCGGATTTATTCTTGCATAAGAGGCATTGATGCGTAATACGCAAAGATCGCAGAAAATAGCATTCTTCTTTTTGTTCCTGGCGACACTCCTGATTGTTGTGCCGGTAGGTTTAATTGTGGTAATTATCATCCAGAAAGGCCTGCCTGCGATTAATTGGCAGTTTTTATCGGATATCCCGCGCCAGGGGATGCGTTCAGGCGGAATTTTTCCGGCGATTATCGGGACCTTTTATCTAGTGTTTGGAGCAATAGTCTTTGCTTTGCCCATTGGATTACTGGCGGCTATATACCTAAGCGAATACGCTAAAGATAATATGCTTAACCGGATAATCAAGCTGGCTATAGTGAATCTTTCCGGAGTGCCTTCAGTTGTATATGGCTTGTTTGGCCTGGCGCTATTTGTTGTTTTCTTTAAATTCGGCGCCTCAATCCTATCCGGGTCACTTACCCTGGGGATAATGATACTTCCGATAATTATCACCACTTCGCGCGAGGCTCTGGAAAGTGTACCGCAGTCATTCCGAGAGGTAAGCCTTTCGCTTGGAGCAAGCAAATGGCAAACCATAAGGCAGATAGTTTTACCTAATGCCATTCCTGGGATTTTAACCGGCACAATTCTTGGGCTTGGCAGGGCGGCAGGGGAGACTGCCCCAATACTTTTCACCGTGGCAGCTTTTTATCTTCCCCGGCTGCCTAAATCTATTTTTGACCAGGCAATGGCGCTTCCCTACCATCTCTATGTAATCTCAACCCAGGTGCCTAATGTTGATGAAAAAGTACGTTATGGCACGGCTTTGGTGCTTTTAGTTTTAGTCCTGTTTATGAACCTGGTGGCTATAATTATCCGCTATAATTTTAGGAAGAAAAAGAAATGGTAATTTTTAACGCGAAAAACCTGAATATCTGGTTTGGACAGATTCAAGCTTTAAGAAACGTGAGCATTGAAATTGAGTCCAATGAAATTTTAAGCATAATCGGCCCTTCTAATAGCGGAAAGACTTCTTTCTTGCGTATGCTTAACCGCCTGAATGATTTAAATCCGGGTTTTAAAATGAGCGGCTGGCTGGAGTTTGCTAAAGAAGATATAAGAAAAATAGATATTGAGTCTTTGCGTAAGAGGGTAGGTATGGTTTTTGCTTTACCTTTGCCGTTGCCCCTATCTATTTTCGATAATATAGCATATGGCGTAAAAATGCATGGAGAAAGAAATCGCCGGAAGATTTCATCAATTGTTGAGCATTCGCTTAAACAGGCCTATCTTTGGGATGAGGTCAAAGACAGGCTGGGTGTTTCAGCTTTTAAATTATCAGGAGGCCAGCAGCAGCGGCTCTGCATCGCCAGAACCCTGGCGGTTAACCCCGAGGTTATTTTATTTGACGAGCCCTGTTCCGGGCTTGACCCGATCTCAACGGCCAAAGTTGAAGAGGCGATGCTCAAATTAAAAAAAGATTACACCATAGTCCTGGTGACCAACAACGTAAAACAGGCAGCCAGGGTGGGGGATCGTACAGCCTTTTTTTTATCAGGTGAACTTGTGGAGTTGGACAGGACAGAGAAAATATTTACCGCACCGCGAGATCAGCGCACAGATGGTTACATCAGGGGGAAATTCGGATAATGGCAGATATTAAGGTAAATAACCTGAATTTATGGTATGGTAATTTTCAGGCGCTTATTAATGTAAAGGCGCATTTTAACCAAAAACAAATTACTGCCATGATTGGTCCTTCAGGATGCGGTAAGTCTACGCTGCTTAGAGTCTTTAACCGGATGAATGACCTTATCGAGGGCGTGCGCATCCAGGGGGAAGTGATTATTGACGCCGAGAATATTATTTCCGATAAAACAGATTTAGTGCAATTGCGTAAAAAAGTGGGGATGGTTTTTCAGCGTCCCAATCCATTCCCGCTGTCTATCTATGAAAATATTGCTTTTGGCCAAAAGGTGCATGCCGAAGGCTTGGGCAGGATTAAGCTTGATGAAATAGTTGAGGATAGTTTAAGAAGTGTTCTTTTATGGGATGAATTAAAAGATAAACTTAAGAAGTCCGCGCTGACATTATCACTCGAACAGAAGCAGCGCCTTTGTGTTGCCAGGCTTATCGCGGTTAAGCCCGATATCCTGCTTATGGATGAACCCTGTTCTACGCTTGATCCGCAGGCAACCAGCCGCATTGAAGAATTAATGCGCGAGTTAAAGAATAATTATACAATTATAATTGTCACGCATAATATGCAGCAGGCAGCCCGCGTATCCGATGAAACAGGTTTTATGCTTTTAGGGGAGCTGGTTGAGTTTGGTAAAACGCAGGATATTTTTACCAGCCCAAAAGATAAAAGAACAGAAGATTATATTACCGGCCGTTACGGTTAATAAAAACAGGAGGTGCTTAAAAATGTTAAGGCATTTAGATGAGGAATTAAAAGAGCTGCATAAGGATATTTTGAAAATGGCGGTTTTCGCCCAGGAGTCAATATTTAAATCTATTGAATCGTTGAAAAATCGCGATAAATACCTGGCCCAGGATGTTATTAATACCGACAACAAGATAGATGAACTGGAGTTGACAATAGATGAGAAATGTATTGATCTTATCGCCCGTTATCAGCCAATGGCGGGAGATTTAAGGTATATTGCCACCGGCATGAAGATTAACGCGGAATTGGAACGGATTGCCGATATTGCCGTGGATATATCGCAAAGATCGCTGGAGCTGATGGAAAAACCATTGCTTAAGCCGTTAGTTGATATTCCCAAGCTTTCCCAGGTTTCTCAGGATATGGTACGTGATGCTATTGACGCGTTCATAAAAAAAGATGCCCATCTTGCCAGAAAGGTAGTTTTGGCGGATAACGAAGCAGACAGGTTGCGTAACCTGGTGCAGGATGAGCTGGTTAATGAATATTTGGCGCGCGATCCCAAGACCGCAGACCGGGCTGTGGCATTGCTGCTTATTGCCAGGTATCTGGAGCGTATTTGCGACCATACTACCAATATCGCCGAGGATGTAATTTATATGGTAGAGGCTAAAGTAGTCAAGCATCATCCCGAAGAACTGAAATAGAGAGCCAATATATCTCCTTGACCCCCTGAATTTAGTGGTATATAATTCTCTAATTACCCCCTGAATTTAATAAAAACAATAATTATGGAGTTTGGTTATGAAAAATCGAATTGTCTCCTGGATTAAAACACAGGTTAAAGATTCCGGAGCTAAAGGTATAGTCATGGGGCTTTCCGGAGGAATAGACTCTGCCGTGGTGGCTGCCTTATGCAGGGAAGCGGTAGGCAGGGATAATTTGCTCGTTCTTTTTATGCCTTGTAATAGCAACCCGCAGGATCTAAAAGATGCCAGGCTGGTTGCCGCAAGACTTAAAGTCAGGTCAAGGTTGGTTGATCTTTCCAGTGTATATAATGATTTTTTAAAGATTCTGCCTCCTGCTTCGGGGCTTGCCCGGGGGAATCTTAAGCCGCGCCTGCGCATGAGCACGCTTTATTATTTTGCCAATAAGCTGAATTATCTGGTTTGCGGCACAGGGAATAAATCAGAACTGCTGGTGGGTTATTTTACGAAATACGGGGATGGCGGGGTGGATATCCTGCCGATCGCGGATTTATTCAAACGCCAGGTGCGCAAATTGGCGCAGGAATTAAAGATACCCCAGGGTATCATTGATAAGCCTCCTACTGCCGGGCTTTGGCAGGGCCAGACTGATGAAAAAGAGATGGGGATAACTTATAACGAGCTGGATGATATTTTAGATAAATTTTGTAATAATAAGAAGCAGGGGTTCAGCGGTATTAAGGTTAATAAAATAAAGAAAATGTATAATAATTCAGAACATAAGAGAAAAGGCGCGGAGATTTGCCGTATTCACTAAGAGGGGAGCGGGGAAAATGGATGAAATATTGGAGATTTTGGAGAAAAACGGCCGGGCAAGCATAGAAGATATCGCAAAAATGATCCATAAAAATCCGGATGAGGTAAAGAAAATAATTAAGAAATTTGAAAAAGACGGCTCGATCCTGAAATACAAGGCAGTAATCAACAAGGATTTAATTAAGGACAGTGAGTCCGAGGTCAGGGCTTTAATTGAGGTAAATATCGTCCCGCAGAAGGATTTGGGGTTTGATAAGATCGCCGAACGCATCTATTCATTTCCCGAGGTAACCAGCTGTTATTTAATCAGCGGTACATATGATT
Organism: Candidatus Omnitrophota bacterium; assembly: GCA_028715095.1. GTDB lineage: Bacteria > Omnitrophota > Gorgyraeia > Gygaellales > Profunditerraquicolaceae > UBA6249. Next base: position 950 of record JAQUSM010000015.1, on the reverse strand, counting down.
TATTGGTGGTTGTGGAAGGTAAGAACCTGCACACGGTTTCTAACTTTGTAGCGGAGAAACTTTCCTGCATGGAACATGTGCGCGGCACGGCCACGCATTTCTTGTTGAAGAAATATAAAGAAGACGGAGTAATCTTAAAACACAAGCCTGATGAGAATAAAAGAATAGCGATATCATATTGAAGGGCAGCATGGAAATATCCAGAGTCGTAGAAAAAATTCAACCATCCGGGATCCGGGCATTCTTTGATTTGGTGTTAGGAATGAAGGATGTTATATCTTTAGGAGTAGGCGAGCCGGATTTTGTCACCCCGTGGCAGATCCGTGAGGCGGGGATCTATTCTCTGGAGCAGGGTTTTACCAGCTATACTTCAAACAAAGGGCTTTATAAATTACGCCTGGGTATTCATCGTTATTTAAAGAATAAGTTTGGACTGGAGTATTGCCCGGAAGAGGAGATATTGGTTACCGTAGGGGTAAGCGAAGGGCTTGATCTTGTGTTGCGCGCAATTATTAATCCCGGGGATAAGGTATTGATCCCTATTCCGAGCTATGTTTCATATGGCCCGGTTACCGAACTTGCAGGAGGAACGCCGGTTTATATCGATACCTCTAAAAACGGCTTTAAAATTACGCCTGAGCTTTTAAAAAGGCATATTGATAAGAAGGTTAAGGCGATAGTGCTTAATTATCCGACTAACCCCACGGGAGTTTCTTTCCGGCGTAAGGAGCTTGAGGAGTTAAACAGGGTTTTATTAAAGCATAAAATACTCTGTATAACTGATGAAGTTTACGGCGACTTAACCTATGATTTTAGCCATACTGCTTTTCCTACGCTGCCGGGCGCAAAGAAACAGACAGTTTATTTTAACGGGTTTTCCAAGTCTTACGCTATGACCGGCTGGCGCGTAGGTTTTGCCTGCGGGCCAAAAGAGATTATCGCGGCAATGA
>JAQUSM010000133.1 GCA_028715095.1 Candidatus Omnitrophota bacterium | reverse complement strand
TAAAAGGTTTAAATTAGGCCCATGTATAACTAATATCTTTTTCATTCCTCTTCTGCCTCATCAACCAACATCACCGGGATACCTTCACGCACCGGATATTTTTTACCGCATTTCTTACAAACTATTTTCTTATTTTTTAGCTCCACATCGGATTTGCAGGCCGGGCAGGCCAGTATATCCAAAAGTTCCTTATCAATCATTTTGTCTACAAAGACAACACCCGCGCAATTCCGTTAAGCGCGGGGTGTGTCCTCTCCCTTTTCCGGAGCAAGATAAGCCAGCCTTAATTCATAAAGCAGGTTTTCAAGCAGAGTGGTTTCTTCCGGAGACAGATTGCCTTTTGTTTTCTCTTGCAGCATTCCCAGTGTATCAATGATAAATTTTGCCTGGGCAGGTTCTTTCTGGGTTTTTTGAGTCTCAGGGTTAACCATATGGCCCAAAGCAATAGAAGCCTGCAAAGCCAGAGTGGTGATAAAAAATTTAAAATCAGGTTCAGGAGGAACAAACTTACCTTCCTCTTTCGGAACCTGTTTTTCCTTCTCTACCTTTTGTTTCCAATCCTCATCAACCTTCTTCTGTATCTCATCCATGTCTTAACTAATTGTGATTCCGGCGTAGCCAACAACGCTGCTTGTGTCACCGCTGGCCTCGCCGCTGGTTTGATATTTAATTAACCTGCCCTTTTTTGCCCCAAGAAGCCTGGCAGCCCTTAATAAAACCGCAACCGGAGCAAAACCGCACATGGAAATAGCTGATTTCCTGACCACGAACTCGAGCTTATCCTCATCCAAAGAGGTTATTGCTTCTATCGCTAAAGCATCTTTTTTCTCTGCGCTTAATTGCGGCTCATAATGCGTCATATCAGAACTGGCAATAAGCATGCTTGAGCTTTTGAGATTGTTTTTAATAATTACTCCTGCCAATTCTTCCGCAACTACTTTAAGGCTGTCTAAATCGTCGGCTTTAATAGTAATGGGGACAATTTTAAAGTTTCTTTTAAAATACTGCAATATAGGCAGCTCTACTTCCAGGGAATGCTCATCCATATGGGCGGAAGTATCGGCTTTCAGGTATTTTGAAGCACCCAGAAATAAATTCGCCATCCTGGAATCAACTTCAACATTACCCAAAGGAGTCTGCCAATACCCCTGAGGCATCAGGCTAAAATCAGGCCCATTTCCGTAATGATTAGGCCCTAAAAGGATGACTGTATCCTTAATATTTATTCCCGACAGGGTCTGGGTCGCTACTCTGCCTGAATAAACGTAGCCGGCATGGGGCAATATGCAGCCTATTACATCCTGTTTTTGCGCTGGCTTAGACGCAAAAGAAGAAATTAATTCAACAATGGCTTCCGGGTCCGACGGATAAAACTGCCCGGCCACAGAAGGCTTTCGGATATTAAGCTGGTTCATCATAAACCCGGGATATAAAATTACGGCTCTTAATTAATTCTTCAGCGGTAGCCGGTTGATGCGCCTCAATGACTTTTAAGGCATTTTTCATTAAATAAGGCTTGAGCATGCTGAAATCAATTTTTCCCTGCAAAGGCGCAAGGTGATCCTGGCAACCCAGGATATCGTGCAAATGTACTCCGATCATACGCCGGCCATAACGTTCCAGGAAATCTTTATGGCTTGCCAACCCTAAATTTTCCATTAATTGCGCGTGGCCCGTGTCATGCCAATAACGCACCCGGGAGTTGTCAAATTTATCCAGGATAATCCCTATTTCATCAATATTGGGAATTTCCCGGTAATAAAACCTTGTTTCTATCCCCAGTAACGGCCCTTTTATTTGCGCGTAAGCATTTAATTCTTCGATACTAAATAAAGCCTGTTTCAGGAATTTCTCGGATTCACAGGCGCGCTCCAGTATCATCTTCTTTTTTAGCTCCTGGAATTCGCCCGAATTATTTTTGCCTTGGTTATACAGATCGATCAACTTACGCGTATAATCGGTAACCTCAACCCTGCCGCAATGCAAGACAACAACCTTAGCCCCTAATCTGGCGGCTGTATCAATGCTGCGTTTTGTATATTTTACTGCTAAAAAACGCTCTTCTTCATCCGGGGATGCCAGGGAATAATAATCCGGCAAAACCTTCTGCCGGCTCAACCCGTCCGGGATAGGGCAATAATTATGCACGCTTTCAATGCTGATTTTCAGCCTCCGGGCCAAGCCTGAAATCCCTTCTACCATCTCAGAGCTAAGATTAAAACTTAACTCAACGGCATTAAACCCAAGCTGGCTTATTTCAAAGAGCAACTTCTCCCCATTATCAAAACGATAGGCGTTCCAGGAGGTGGATATTGCTAAAGTCATGCTTATTTTCTGGTTTTAGCTTTCTTTCTTTTTCGCTCGCTGGGTTTTTCGTAATGCTTGCGGTCGCGGACTTCCCTTAAAATTCCGTCCTGCTCAATCTTCTTCTTGAAACGGCGCAAAGCAGATTCGAAAGACTCATCTTTCTTGACTTCTACCTGTGACAATATGATCATCTCCTTTCATTGTAATTTAGATAATTAATATAGCACTCTTTTAGAAAGGTGTCAATAATAGGGTATTATTCAATCTCAAAAGAGATAATAATATTAAAGGAAAGCTGGGGATAATCCAATTCTTTGGGAAAGTCGGGAAATGGCGATGCATCTTTAACGCTCCTCAAAGCGATCGCCTTCAAATAATCGCTGGCGGAGGTCTTTGCTTCAATTAAATGAAAAACTTTAAGATATCCCTCTTTCGATATGATAAAAGAGATGCAGACTTCCCCTGTTTCATTGTGAGTATAATTCTGGTAAGCGCTGCGGCGGATTTTCTCCCGGACAATCTGATAATAGCTTATGTAGCTGGGGTTATTAATCCTGGCCATCTCTATTTCAGGCAGCGTAATCTTCTTTTTTATCGCTATAATTTCAGGACTGCTGAATGCCGGCTTGGCAAATTCAGGGGACTTGTTCGTTAAGGCCCTGGAATCTTTCTTAAAAATATTTTCTCTTTCAATATAGGGCGGCGGGACACTGTTGTCGGAGACCCTATTGACAATTTTTGAATCAAGCCTTAAGAAAGGGTCCTGCTTAGAAAGTGATTTTCTCGATTCCGCATTTAACGGCTGTTTAAGCAAAGGCTTTGACGGGGATTCCTCTTTCTTAAGGTAACGTACCTTTATGATCTGCTCTTTTGGGGCAGGCACAAAAGGATTAAGGTTAGGGCTTTGTAAAAGCAGCGCCCCGTGCGAAAGAACGGAAACAGCAAGAGTAAACCATATAAGCCTGTTAGAATTCATGGCTTAGTTTATCATAGAGGAGATAATCTTGCAAGAATTAGGGGACGTTTTAGAATTCTGCTTTCAGACCTCCGGTGAAAGAAAAACCGGGCATGGGATAACCCTGGATGACCTGATATTTGCGGTTTGCAAGGTTATCAATGTAGGCAAAACAGGTAATTCCGGTTTTGAATTTCTTTGAGACGCTAATACCAAAAACAAAAAAATGTTTTACCTTAATCAAATTTTCCGCATCCTTAAACCTTTGGCCAGTAAATTGCCCCCTGAATTCAACTATCAACCCGTCGTAACTATGATACTTCAAACAAGCATCAACCTTATTCTTCGGCTGATACACAAGATATTTGTGGGTATCCACATCCCTGGCGACCAAGTATGTATAATTAATATTCAAGTCGAGATTATCTAAAATAGATATCTTGTTTCCAAATTCAATGCCATCAATTTTCGCGGAGCTGACA
>JAQUSM010000014.1 GCA_028715095.1 Candidatus Omnitrophota bacterium | reverse complement strand
GCGGGGACGATAAAGGATTAAGCACCAGCATGTTTATGTTGATGGCTGACAGGAAGCTGTCTGTGGGGACAGTTGGGTACCGCAGCATGTATTCGCTTGATCCTTTGATGGGAAAGCGCGGCTATCCCTTATTATTCCAGACCGGAGAAACCTATGACGGGATCCACCCTTTGATAGACCGGCAGCATCCGCATGATTTCTTTATGGAGGAGGCCCTTACGTACAGCTTGCCGCTTTCCGGAGAAAATTCTTTGTTCGGATATTTTGGCCTACCAGGAGAACCGGCATTGGGGCCGCCTGCGTTTATGCATCGTTTTTCGGCAATGGATAATCCGGAGGCGCCTCTGGGCCATCATTGGCTGGATTCAACGCATGTTGCTTTCGGGGTGATTACTTTAGGTTATGTATTTGATAAAATAAAAATAGAGGGTTCTGTTTTCCGGGGCAGGGAGCCTAATGAAAACCGCTGGGATATGGAATCGCCAAAATTCGATTCTTATTCCTCCAGGCTTACATTTAACCCGGACAAAGACCTGTCTTTCCAGGTAAGTTATGGTTATCTTGACAGCCCGGAACAGCTTGAGCCGAATGTGGATGCAAGGAGAACCACCTTCTCTGCTATATATAACCGTAATTTTAAAAACGGAAATTGGCAGACTACATTTGCCTGGGGCCGCAATAATAAAGACCCCGGCCTTGGCACAAACGCGTTTTTGATCGAGTCAGCCGTAAATTTCAGGAAATCGCATACAATATTCGGCAGGTTTGAATACGTTGAAAAAGATGAACTTTTTGAAGAACCGGATCCGCTGGCAGGCAAGAGTTATGATGTAAAAAAACTTACCTTGGGATATGTGTATGACTTCTTGAACTTTAAAGGTATTGACGCCGGTATCGGCGCCTCCTTTGATATGCACTTTATATCGGATACCCTGCAAGAGGCGTATTCAAATAACCCAAAATCATTTATGGTATTCCTGCGCGTTAAACTATAAAAGAACGTTTTCCGTCCCTCCATAAAATATCCAATTAACCGGCCCGCTTATCCTTGTTAGTGGAAAAAAGTCAGTAAAAAATGGGTTTCTGTCATTGTTAAACCGGCCTTAAGGGGTATATTGTTTTTGTAAATTATCAGTTAAATAACTTATAAAAATTTGGGGGGGCAATGAAGAAAAAAGTTTATCCGATTTTGATAGCGCTGATGTTAATGCAGGGTTTTAATATAGTGCCAGGGGTATACGCCGACCGGGGCAGAGGAGGCGGTGATGATGACTATCACCGCAGCTATTATAAGAATTATCGTTACTATCCGAGTGATTACTATAATTACAGGAGAATTTACTATTACCCCAAGCGCAGATATTACCAATATTACGATGTGCTGCCTACAAAGATATATTACTATCAGTATGAAAAAGACACTGCATATTCAAACCCATCATATATTCCTATCACCAGTATCGCCAATATGTGCTCTCAGGGGATCCCGGAAGATGTAATTATTGAGGAGATACAGAGAACCGGTTCCGTATACAAGCTTTCTTCAGAAATCATCGAGTATTTAAGGCAAAATGGCGCGGGCGACCGCTTGGTTAATTATATGCTGGAAAACAGGGTTAAAACATATTGAAAAGTTTCTTTAGAAGATTTAAACAGGAGGTTTGAGATGGGTAATAAGGTTACGCTCACCGGAATTTTAATAATGGGTTTGCTCATGGCCGGATGCGAGTCTATGGGGCCTAAGTCTACAACAGGGGCAGTTGCCGGAGGCTTAATCGGCGCCGGAGCAGGCGGTATTATCGGGCATCAGGTGGGCCATGGGTTAGGAGGGGCGGCTATCGGAGCGGCAGTGGGAGCAATAACCGGGGGCTTAATAGGGGACCAATTGGATAAAGCCGACCAGATGGGCAGGGAAAATAATCCGCAGTATCTTACCTTGATGAGTATCGCGGAAATGGGTAAAAAAGGTTTACCCGATGATGTAATTATCAGTGAAATACAAAGAACCCATTCCAGGTACCATCTGACATCGGAAGTGATTAAATATTTAAAAGAGAATAAAGTAAGCGATAAGGTAATTGATTATATGCTCTCATCTTAATGTATAGACCAAGCCTAAAATAAGGAGGGGAAGATGGCAAAGAAAGAAATGAAGAAAGCAGGGGCTTCATTTTCACAAGAAAAGTTAACCGGCGCAATCAGGGAAAAAGCGCAGGAGATTTACGAAAAGAGCGGACGGAAGCCGGGGCGTGACCTGGAAAATTGGCTGCAGGCCGAAAGGATCGTGAAAACAGGAAATTTGCTTTAATGCCGGATAATTGGCGTTGACTCTTATCTGTTGATCTCTGGAGGAAGCAATGAGCAAAATGCAGCTATCGGAAATATGCCTTATGGGGTTATTTTTCTTATCATTTGCCTCCACTGTTTCATATGCCCAGGCAAAATATGAAAAAGGTGTTTTCGCCGGAGGTTGTTTTTGGTGCATGACCGAGCCGTTTGAGAAACTTAGCGGAGTTATCAGCGTGGTAGCCGGTTATACCGGAGGCGCCGGGCAAAATCCCGGCTATGAGGATTATGCGGATAAAGGCCATGTAGAAGCCGTAGAGGTTACCTATGATCCGGCGAAAATAAGCTATCAGCAACTCCTTAACGTATTCTGGAGGCAGATAGACCCCACCGATAGCGGCGGGCAATTCTGCGACAGGGGCAGGCAATACCGTTCAGCAATTTTTTATCAAAACGAAGAACAAAGGCTCCTGGCGGAGGAATCAAAAGGCGAACTTGACAAATCCGGCAGATACTCAAAACCGCTGGTCACTGAGCTTATCAAAGCTGCGGCGTTCTATAAGGCAGAGGATTATCACCAGGATTACTACAGGAAGAACCCTGTAAAGTATAAATTTTACCGTCTTAGTTGCGGCCGGGACCGGTATTTACAAAAAATATGGGGTGCCTCTATAGACAGGAAGGCAGAGCTTAAAAAGAGGCTGACGCCATTACAATATAAAGTGACGCAGGAAAGCGGCACAGAACCGGCCTTCCGCAATGAATACTGGGATAATCACAGGCAAGGCATTTACGTTGATATAATTTCAGGAGAACCGTTGTTCAGCTCAACCGATAAATTTGACTCATCTACAGGCTGGCCTAGTTTTACAAAGCCGCTTGAAGCGGATAATATAGTTGAAAAACAGGACAATTCATTTTTTATGAAAAGGGTAGAAGTAAAGAGCAGGCGCGCTGATTCGCATCTTGGGCACGTATTTAATGACGGTCCTAAGCCCGCGGGTTTACGTTATTGCATAAATTCAGCGGCGCTTCGTTTTGTCCCCAGGGAGGATTTGGAGAAAGAGGGTTACGGTAAATACAGAAGCCTTTTTGAACAACAAAAATGATTAGTATCATAATTCCCGTATATAACGAGGAAAGCATGTTGTCCAGGGCCTCCGGCAATTTACAAAAGCTCCTCTTTAAGGCCGAGCTTATTTTTGTAGACGGCGGCAGCAGCGATCAAAGCTTTGATATTACCGGCCGGCTGGGAAAAGCATTATGTAGTAAAAAAGGCCGGGCTATACAGATGAACCATGGCGCAAGCTGCGCAAAGGGCGATATCCTGTTATTTTTACATGCCGATAATATTATTTCGCCCGCTGCCCTGGATTCAATTGAGAAGAAAATAGCTTCAGATAACTGTGTTGGCGGCTGTTTTACCCAAAAAATAGACAATGATGCTTTTATCTATAGGTTGATTGAATGGCAGGGCAATATCAGGGCGCTAATGACAAAAGAGTTTTATGGAGACCAGGGGATATTTGTCAAGAAAGAGGCATTCTTGAAGATCGGCGGTTTTCCCGAAATGCCCATAATGGAGGATATCTTTTTTACGAAGAAATTGCGTAAATATGGCAAAACCGCTGTTTTGCCCGATAAGATCCTGGTTTCAGCCAGAAGATGGGAAAAAGCAGGCGTGTTTAAAACCTCTTTGTTGTTCAGCCTGATTGTTTTGCTTTTCCGGCTAAAGGTTCCTTTGAATAAGATTAAGCAGCTTTATGCAGATTTAAGATGAAAGACCTCCTTATTGTCTTTGCCAAAGAGCCAAAAGCAGGTAAAGTTAAGACGCGTTTGCAGGGTTATTTATCCAAAAAGATGTGCGTAAAATTATATAAGGCATTTTTGACTGATACGCTTGAGCTGGCAAGGGGTCTAAAATGTTTTGATAAAGTGCTGGCTTATACATCAACAGCGCGGCAGCCGGAATATTTAAGAACTATAGCCGGCGGTTTTCTTTTTTATAAACAAACAGGCAGGGGTCTCGGGGAAAGGATGCACAACGCATTCAAGTTTGCCAGGAGGATGAATAGCCATAAGACGGTGCTTATAGGTTCGGATTCCCCGAATTTACCCGCAAAGTATATTAAAGAGGCTTATGGGCGGTTAGACAAAAGCGATATTGTTTTGGGCCCCAGCCAAGACGGCGGTTATTATTTGATCGGGCTTAAAGAACCCTGCGGTATGCTATTCAAAGGCATAAAATGGGGTTCTGAAACGGTTTTTGATAACACGGTTAAAAATGCTGAAAACACCGGTAAAAAATTATCGATATTGGAGAAATGGTATGATGTTGATGATTATGCCGGATTGGCTTTGCTTAAGAAAGATTTGGAGAAAGAGAAAAAATCCGCCCCGTGCGTAAGAAAATTGTTAAAAATATAATTATAGCTTTAGCGGTCATCCTGGTTGTCTTGGCCGCCTGGTGGTTTTTTAAGTGCCAGTGCGTCAATCTCAATGGGCTGACGCCGGCGGCGTTCAGGGATTACCTGCGGGGGTTCGGCAGATGGGCTCCGGTTATATTTATATCGGCCTACGCGCTGGATACCGTCTTAATGGTGCCTCCGATAGGAGCGCTTTCATTAGCAGCAGGCCTGGCTTTCGGAAGGTTTTGGGGAGCTGTGATATTAATGGCAGGGGCGATGCTGGGCACAAGCATTACTTTTTTTATTTCGCGCTTATCCGGAAGGGCATTGTTTGAAAGAATAATAAAAGGCAAGCTTAAAAACCTGGATGAACTTTTGGAAAAGAAGGGGTTTGTGACCATTCTTTTTTTCCGCATCATCCCTTTAGTCCCTTATGAAGCGCTTAATTACGCTAGCGGGATTTCTAAAATTAAATTTAAGGATTATTTTCTTGCCACATTTTTAGGATTAATACCGGGGGTGATTATTTCGGCTTTTTTCGGGGGGAGCTTAGGGGAGATCGGCAGTTTTAAGGATATATTCGCTCCAAAGTTTCTTATCGCCGCAGGGCTCTTGATAGTGATTATAGCCATTCCGGCGGTATATAAGGCAATCAAAAAGAGGCCGGGTGAAAAGAATTAAAAGAGAAAGGTTATTAGTGAACACCTTCTTAGCTGTTTTAGAAAGACAAAAAATAGAAAAGGAATCTCTCAGGAGGGGGCGCCTGACTACCCTTCAAGTGAATATGGGGGACCTCTGTAACCAGAGCTGCACTCATTGCCATATAGAGGCATCTCCCCAAGGCAGGCATATCATGCCAAGAAAAGTCGTTGATGAGATACTTGATTTCTTAAAAGAAAACAGGATTAAAACACTGGATATTACCGGAGGCGCGCCTGAATTAAACCCGGATTTTGATTACATGGTCAGTTCAGCCCGCCCCCTCGTTGATGAACTTATCGTGCGCTCTAATTTAACGGTTTTATTCGAGAAAGGCAAGGATTACCTTGCCGGCTTCTTTAAAATTAATAAAGTGCATCTTATTTGTTCCCTGCCTTGCTATACAAAAGAAAACGTTGACCGTCAGCGGGGCGCGGGGGTATTTGAGAAAAGCCTAAAGGCGTTAAAGCTGCTCAATGAGACAGGTTTTAGCAGGCAAAAAGACCTGCGATTGGACCTGGTATATAACTCTTTGGGGGCTTATCTGCCGGGGCCGCAGGAGGAGTTGGAAAGGGAATATAAGAAATCCCTGAAGGATAATTTTGGGATTGAATTCAGCAGGCTTCTGACGATTACTAATGTGCCTATAAGGAGGTTCAGGGATTATCTGGAATCAAATAAGGAATACGAGAAGTACTCCAGCGTGCTGGAGAATAATTTTAACCCTAAAACCATCGAAACTTTAATGTGCCGTTCCTTTTTAAGTGTTGGCTATGACGGTAAAATATATGATTGTGATTTTAACCTTGCTTTGGGCTATGGGATTAAAGACGCCAGGGGAGAATATTTAAGTATCAATAGATTAACCCCTCAGGAATTGGAAGGGCGGGAAATCATTACGGGAGAGCATTGCCTGGCTTGTACCGCGGGGGGAGGTTCGAGTTGCCAGGGGGCTTTGATCAATGAAGCCGTCTGTTCTGCCCCGGCAGAGGAAAATATAAAAGAAACAGTCAGGGAGTATTATGGAAAGGTGCTTAAAGGAAAGAAAGACCTTAAGGCAGGCGCCTGTTGCGCTGTAACAGCTTTCGCTGAACCGGTAAAATCAATAATCAAGAAGATTGAACCTGAGATTTTAGATAAATTTTATGGTTGCGGCTCCCCTATACCGCCGCTTTTGGAAGGATGCCGTGTATTGGATCTGGGCTCAGGCACCGGCCGCGATGTCTACATCCTCTCGGCGCTGGTAGGGGAAGATGGTTTGGCGACAGGTATTGACATGACTGATGAACAATTAGCGATTGCCGTTAAATACAAGAATTCCCAAATGAATAAATTTGGTTTTAAGCACTGCAATGTTGATTTTAGAAAAGGCTATATCGAAGATTTAAAGGGAGCCGGTATCGGAGATAATTCTCAGGATGTAGTTATTTCCAATTGTGTAATTAACCTTTCTACGGATAAAGAGAGCGTTTTCTCCGAGATCTTCCGTGTGCTTAAGCCGAATGGCGAGCTTTATTTTTCCGATGTGTTTGCGGACAGAAGAATCTACGGTGAAATAAAAGATGACCCCGTGCTTTATGGAGAGTGCCTTGGTGGAGCTTTATATATTGAAGATTTTCGCCGCATGCTTAGGGGCCTGGGGTGCAATGATTACCGTGTTATGTCAAAAAGGAAAATCAGCATTGATGATCCGCTGATAGCGGATAAAGTCGAAGGTATCGGGTTCTATTCCATGACCATCCGGGCCTTTAAGCTGGCAGATTTAGAGGATATCTGCGAGGATTATGGGCAAATAGCTTGTTACAATGGCGCTATCCCATCTTTGCCGCATCAGTTCCAGCTTGATGATCACCATGTGTTTATATCTCATAAGCCGATGCTTGTCTGCGGCAATACCGCATCCATGTTGAGCAGCACACGTTTTGGAAAGTATTTCAAGATAACCGGAGACAGGAGCCGTCATTTTGGACCGTTCTCTTGCCGGCCAGGAACAAAGGGCCCAGGCTCCCAGGAGTTTTATGGCGGAGAAAGTTGTTGCTGATATTACTTTAAGATAATTCTTTGGAGGCCCAAATGGGTTATGATTATGACGTGGTGGTTATCGGAGGAGGAGCTGCAGGGTTAGTTGCTGCAACTGCTTCTGCCGGTTTAGGCGCAAAGACGGCCCTGATTGAAAAGAATAAACTGGGAGGAGATTGTACATGGAACGGATGTATTCCTTCAAAGACGCTCCTTAAATCAGCTCAAGTATTTTCACTCCTCAAAAGGGGCAAGGAATTCGGTATTGGCGGCGATATAAAATGCACCCCGGATGGCGTAATGGCCCATGTACGGGATACGGCAAAGGAAATAAGCACGCATCATGCTCCCGGAGTCTTTGAGGAAAGAGGGATTAAGCTATTCTTTGGCGAGCCCAAGTTCATTGACGGAAGAGCAATCGAAATTAATGGCAGCAGAATTTTATCCAAGCGTTTTATTATTTGTACCGGTTCGCGTCCGCTAATTCCTGATATAGAAGGATTGGAGGAGGTTGGTTATTTAACCAATAAAAATATCTTTGATCTGCAGATTTTTCCTGAATCTATCGCTGTATTAGGAGCCGGCCCTATAGGAGTAGAGATCTCCCAGGCATTTTCAAGATTAGGCACCGAGGTATCTATAATTGAGACGGCAGAGAGAATTCTTTTGAGAGAAGATAAGGAAACCGCCGATGTACTTGCAGATACGCTCTTAAGGGAAGGGGTGAAATTATATACCGGTAAAAAAGCAGTTAAGTTTTCTAAGGAGAAGAACCTAATTACTATAATCTTAGAGGATAAGGATAAGAAATATTCAACGTTAAAAACAGAAAAGGTGCTTGTGGCGGCAGGAAGGCAACCCAATGTCGCAGGATTAGATTTAGAGAAAGCAGGAGTAAAATATTCTAATAAGGGGATAGAGGCTGACGATACTTTGAAAACTACAGCCGGCAATATCTATGTTTGCGGGGATGCGGTTGGTCCGTATCAATTCAGCCACATGGCTGAGTATCAGGCAATTATCGCTGTCTTTAACAGCCTGTTTCCTTTTAAGCGGAAAGTTGATTATCGCAGCGTTCCCTGGGGTATCTTTACCGAACCTGAACTGGCGCATCTTGGTTTAACGGAAAAAGAAGCGTCCCGGAGATACGGAAATATAAAAGTTTATAAAGCCCCTTATGCACAAAATGACAGGGCAGTTACAGATCAGGAAAAAGAAGGTTTTTCGAAAGTTATTTGCGACCGGAATGGTTATATCCTGGGGGCTCATATCATAGGAGCTCAGGCAGGCGAAATCATCCACGAATATGTATTGGCTAAATCCAGGAAATTAAAGCTTAAAAAGCTAAGTTCAGCTATCCATATTTACCCCACGCTAAGCCAGGTTGTTAAAAGGTCAGCAGATGAATATTATTTGAATATCTTTTTAAATATCTGGGTTAAGAGAATATCGAAGTTTTTTATCGGCTTCTTGAGATAGGGAGGAGGGCATGAAGAATCTTATTTGGAATTTAACGCTGTTTGGGGACTTAGCAGTGCTTTATGGTTAGAAATAATACAAGACTAAGGTTTTAAAGGAAAAAGCGGTTTCTAAGTTTATTGATCTTTATTATGTCAGCTTTTAGAGTAGAATAAAGTCAATATTTTATGGAAAAAATCATTGTCTTCCTTACAAAAAGTCAGTAAAATAATTCATAAAGTCAGTCCGCTTATTTTAAAAATAAAACAAAATGGCAGAGAAGATTTTAATTGTTGATGATGACCTCGAATTCAGGGAAGAATTGCGCGATTTTCTGCATGAATATGAGGTTATTGAGGCCTCAAGCGGGATGGAAGCGATTAATATCCTTAAGCGGGCAAATGAAATCGGCCTTGTGCTGATGGATGTGATGATGCCCGGGGCAGCCGGAACAGACGTATTAAAGGAGATAAAAAAGACCGACCCCGATCTTAATATTATCATTCTTACCGGGCATAGTTCAAAAGAAGTGGCTATTGAAGCGCTGGAGGGTAAGGCTGACGGCTATATTGAGAAACCCCTGGATCTTAAAAAGCTTAAAGAAACAGTGGAAAGGATAATGGATAAAAAGATCTCAGGTGTTGATGCAGGCGCCACGGATATAAGCAGCAAGATAAAGAAAGTAAAACTTTTTGTTGAAAGAAACTGCTTTAAAAAAATAGGGCTAAATGAAGCAGCTCAGGCGGTTTGCCTTTCCCCAAAATATTTGAGCCGGATTTTTAAAGAGCATTGCCGCAGCAGTTTCAGCCAATTCCGCCTTAAGATAAAAATAGAAGAGTCTAAGAAGCTTCTTGAGAAAACAGGCTACAATATTAATCAAATTTCCGATAAGCTCGGATACGAAAATGCCGAATCATTTATCCGGCAGTTCAAAAGGTTTGTTAAGGCTACTCCTACCGAATACCGCAAGAAAATCCAGAAATATAAAAAGCTTAAAAGCAGGAAATGAAAGAAAAATCAGCCCATAGGAATGTAGTTAAATTATTATCGCTTATAGTGACTTTATCAGCCTTATTGGTAATAATCGGATGGATATTTGATATTTTTTTATTAAAAAGCATCTCTTCCGCCTGGATATCTATGAAATTTGATACCGCCGTTGCCTTTTTCTTAAGCGGCATAACGCTTTATTATATTCTGAGGGCAGAAGAGGGTGCTTATGATTTGGCCCAGGTAGCTATTTTTATAACCTCTTTAATCATTTCTCTTTTTATGGGGGTTTTATTCTTCTCAGCGTTATTTGGCGTAAACATGGGCCTGGAAGATTTGTTTATTAAGGAGGCAGTCCCTGCTGTTAAAACGGTGTTTCCCGGCCGGCCTTCTTTGCCCACGATGCTTAATTTCTTACTAATAGTCCTGGCCGGAGTTTTAACTATAACCAAAGCAAGAAATTTATCTTTAAAACTGAGGCTTATCGGTTTTATTATAAGCTTAATCGGCATAGCGGCAATATGCGGTTACGCCATTAACCTGCCGCCACTTTATTATTATATTACGGATATAAGTTCAGCTATGGCTTTTGGCGCGGCCGTGTTGTTTGTCTTTTTAGGTATAGGGCTAATATGTCTATAAGATTAAGACTTTTTATTATATTCCTGGCGGTTACCTTAATTCCCCTGCTGTTTGTCAGTTCGCTGAACTTCCATAATTACAAGAATTCCCTGGAAAAAAACAGGTTCTCTCAACTGCAGGATTTGGTTCCTTTGGAAAAAGAAAGAATCGTATCATATTTTGACAGGTTAAAAGCGGAAGTAGAGGTGGCCCAGGCTTTTTATGTTATCAAGAAAAATCTTCCGATCCTATCCCAGTTTGCCCGGGATCCAGCTAACCTTGAGTTTATCGCCGCCAAGGAGGCTCTTGATGTACGAATGGAAGGCATGCAATCATCCCTTGGGCTGCTGGATGTTATGCTTATGAACACAGAGGGAAAGATTGTCTACTCAAGCAACCCGAAACATTATCCGGTACATTTCTTAAATCCTTCTCCTGACCCTGGACAAATGGCTTTTGAAAAAGGAAAAGAAAGAATTTATTTTTCCGATATTTTCTTAGACAAAGCAGATTATTCTAAGCCGACAATGATTGTCAGCGGCCCGCTATTCGATTCCGCCAATAATTTTATCGGAGTTATAGCTTTCGGGGTGGATATGTCCCCGGTTTACAGTATGATCCAGGACGCAATAGGAGTTGGCAATAGCGGAGAAGTCTTAATCGGCAGGAAACTGGGTAATGATATAGTTTATCTTAATCCTTTAAAACATAATCCGCAAGCTGCTTTTAAGCTAAAGATAGCTATGGGGGGAAGCTTAGGCGGTCCGATCCAGGAGGCTGTTCAAGGAAAAAGCGGGTTCGGAAGCTTGCTTGACTACCGAGGTAATAAAGTTATCGCTGCCTGGGATTTCATACCTTTTCTTGGCTGGGGAATAGTCGCTAAAATAGATACTCAAGAGGCTCTTGCTGAAGTAATAAATTTACGGAATTTGGTTATATTAATTCTTGCTATTGTTTTTTTCCTGTCCCTGATAATGTCGTTTTCTATTACCCAGTCTATTACTGACCCAATAAAAAAACTTTCAAAGGGGGCAGAGGAGATTGGCGCCGGTAACCTTAACTATAGAATAGGAATTGAGCAAGAAGATGAAATAGGCAAGCTTTCAAAGGCATTTGACAAGATGGCGCAGGACTTAAATAATTTTAGCCTGGCGAAAGAAACAGAGCGCAATCGTTTATACGAAGTATTAGAGACGCTTCCGGTTTATGTAGTGCTTTTGTCCGAAGATTATCATGTGCCGTTTGCCAATAAATTCTTCCGTGAACGCTTCGGTGAGTCAGAGGGCAGGCGTTGCTACGAATATCTCTTTAAACGCGCTGAGCCTTGTGAAAACTGCGAAAGCTATAAGGTTATGAAAACTAACTCTCAGCATCACTGGGAGTGGACCGGACCGGATAGCCGTAATTATGATATTTATGATTATCCTTTTATTGATTCGGACGGTTCGCGTATGATCCTGGAGATGGGTATTGATGTTACCGAGCAGAAGAAAGCTGAAAGCAGGCTGGCGCAGGTTTCTCAATACTCGCGCAGCCTTATTGAAACTTCCCTGGATCCTCTTGTTACGATCTCTAGCGAAGGCAGGATCACCGACGTTAACGAAGCTACAATAAAGGCAACCGGCATACCGAGAGAGCAGCTTATCGGTACAGAATTTTCTAACTATTTTACCGAACCGCAAAAAGCAGAAGCCGGATACCGGGAAGTCTTTTCCAAAGGTTTTGTTGTTGACTACCCTCTGACCATTCATCATAAAGATGGCCATTTAATCGATGTCCTTTATAATGCTTCTATCTATAAAGATAGCCTCGGCAATGTTATGGGTGTCTTTGCTGCTGCGCGTGATGTGACTTTATTGAAACAGGCCTCCCGGTACGCCCGCAGCCTTCTTGAAGCTTCTCTTGATCCTCTGGTTACTATCTCTGTTGATGGCAAGATTACTGATGTTAATGAAGCTACCATGAAAGCGACCGGTAGATCAAGAACGCAGCTTATCGGCACAGAGTTCTCCAGCTACTTCACTGAACCGCAAAAAGCAGAAGCCGGATACCGCGAGGTTTTCTCTAAAGGTTTTGTTACTGATTACCCCTTGACTATCCGCCACCTTGACGGCCGCTTGACAGATGTACTCTATAATGCAAGTATTTACAAAGATGCCAGGGGGAATGTCCTGGGTGTTTTTGCCGCAGCTCGCGATATAACGGTTTTAAAACAGGCTGAGGCGGAATTAAAACTGCACAGGGATAACCTGGAGGCGCTGGTAAAAGAACGCACAAATGATCTTGAATCCGTAAACAAGAGATTGGCCAGATCTAACGAAAATCTGGAGCAGTTTGCTTATGTTGCCTCGCATGACCTTCAGGAGCCGCTAAGGACAATGGCCAGTTATTCCCAGCTGCTTGAAAGGCGCTATAAAGATAAGCTGGATAAAGACGCTAATGAATTCATTGATTTTATCGTAGATGCTGCAGGCCGGATGCAGAGGTTGATTACTGACCTGCTTGCTTATTCGCGGCTGCGGCATATGGAATCATCCGGAGATTTTGTTGATTGCAATAAAGTGTTAAGCCGGGTACTCATGGCCACGAAGCAGGCTATTGCTGAATCCAACGCCAGTGTTACTTTTGATAATCTTCCTGTGATAAAGGGGCATGAAATTAACCTTGTCCAGTTGTTTCAGAATCTAATCGGAAACGCCATCAAGTTTTGCGGTAAAAATGAATGCAGGGTTCATATCAGCGCAAAAAAAAATGCGGGAGAATGGCTTTTCTCGGTGGAAGATAATGGTATCGGGATAGAGCCGCAATACCAAGAGAAGATATTCATGATCTTTCAGCGGCTGCATAAGAAAGACGAATACGCCGGAACAGGTATAGGCTTGGCCATTTGTAAGAAAATAGTGGAGAATCATGGAGGAAAGATTTGGGTGGAGTCTGAATTGGGTAAGGGCTCGACCTTTTATTTTACCATACCCGATGAAAGGGGGCTGAATGGTTAATGGGGATTTTGTAAATTCGATAGAAATACTGCTGGTAGAGGATAATCCTGCTGACGTGCGCCTTACCAAAGAAGCGCTGCTGGAGGAGAAACTGCATAATAGCTTAAACGTGGTAAATGACGGAGTTGAGGCAATCGCGTTCCTGCGCAAAGAAGGAAAGTATTCAAATTCCGCACGGCCTGACCTGATACTTCTTGATTTAAATTTGCCAAAGAAAGACGGGCGCGAAGTGCTTAAAGAGATAAAGAATGACGATGATTTAAAGCGTATCCCCGTGGTTGTGCTTACGGTTTCCAAGGCCGAAGAAGACATATTAAAGACTTATAACTTACATGCTAATTGCTATATCACCAAGCCTATAGACTTGAACCAGTTTTCAAAGGTGGTTAAGTCAATAAAAGATTTCTGGTTGACAATTGTTAAACTCCCGCCCGGCGGAAGATAAATATAAAATGACCCAACATAAAAAAATAAGCATATTGGTAGTTGAAGACAGCCCGGCGGACCTGCGTCTTTTAAAGGAGTTTTTAAAAGAAGATCACGCATTG
>JAQUSM010000013.1 GCA_028715095.1 Candidatus Omnitrophota bacterium | reverse complement strand
CAGATGTAAGATCAGTAAGGGCATTTCCTAAGTCCTGTGCTCCGTTTTTTTCTATTTCTCCTGATGTGATTACATCAACTACGCGGCCAACATCTCCTGAAGATTCTTCTATTCTCGAGGGGGTAACTACAATCTTATTTAATTCAACATCTTCCGGAAAGGCAATATGCGGCAGGACAAATATGGATAAGCTTAAAACAATCAGTTTCTTAATTATGTTATTCATTATAACCTTTCTCTTCTTGCGAGAGTACTTACCTGTCTGCCGTAGGCAGACCAGTGACAGGCGATCGACCGGGCTCGTAAAAAACAACCTTTACATTACCGTTGCGGGACAGCGCCTGGAATTGCACCAGGACTTCCTTCACCTATCCGGTTTTGTATCCTTAGAAGTTTATGCGTATTTTTTAATATCTAAAAACCAGTGTTTCCCAAAATTCTCTCTTAATACAGGCTGAGCCTCCAGTATCTTAATCGGCTCCCTGAACAATGGCCCATCAACCACTAAAGTATGGAATTCTCCTTTCTCCCCGCAGGGGTCAATTTCCGGTTTTAGCTCTTCTATAAATTTCCTGTCCATAATGCGGCCAAGCCACTCCTTACCCAACAGGTCGGACTTAACCGCCACCACCATGGCCTTAAAACCGGAATCAATGATTTCTAAGGCCAATTCTTTTGTGTTCCTGCCCCATAATGGCATAATTGGCTCTACCTCCACTTCACGGCAGAGCGCGTCAATCCATTCCTTATGTTCCTTAAGGTATATATCCCCGAAAACTATTCCAGTAATACCTGCTTTCTTTTTCCAGGAACAAATCAATGCCTTAAACTCCTCACGGTAGGCTTCGCTGCTCTCAGGCATTGCCTTTTGGGCTATCGGCATTCCGGCAAGCTGGGCCTGTCTTAAAATAAGAGACGCGGTTAGGCCGTGAGAAAGTGAATTTTTGCCTTCATGATCTGTAAAATTGAACAATACCGGAAGATCATGCCCCATAGAGATGGCTTTATAACAGGCAAAACAACTGTCCTTTCCCGCACTCCATAGGCCGGCTGCCTTCATCGCAGCCCTTTCGCAAGGATCTTGCGTAATAAACCCATATCAATATTCTCCCTTACCAGCTGCGCTAACTTATCAAACTCTTTATCCGGATTGAAATGCTTTCTTGCCGTTAAAACAGGCCAGCCCTTTCTCCTTCTTAGCCTGTTTAAGAAATTCCTCCTGAATGCTGCCGCGTCAAATATTCCATGGATATATGTGCCTGAAATCCGGCGATCCCTGCTTACCGCTCCTTCGGGATATCTTATTTTTTTGCCGTTACATTCAAGAACCTCAAAAAGCGGATCGCACTTTCCTGCAATCCGGGTTAAACCATGGTGGATCTCGTATCCTGATAATTTCAATCCCGAAATAAGCTCTTTTGCCTCAACCCGCGCGAGGGTTTTATCCGGCTTTAAGCTGGTTTCAACCGGCAGAAGATTTAATCCCGGTATTTGCCTGCGCTTTGATTCCAGCCCATGCTTATCATGTATCATCCTGCCCAACATCTGATAACCGCCGCAGATACCCATCAAAACAATTCTTTTATCAGATTTAATAATGGATAATATCCTCTCTACAAATTTTGACTTTACCAAATACCTTAAGTCCGAAATAGTATTCTTTGTTCCGGGTATAATTATCATGTCCGGTTTGCTTAATTCTTCGGGGCTTTTTACGTAACGCAAGCGCACATCAGGCTCTTTTTCCAGGGCATCGAAATCCGTAAAATTGGAGATATGCGGCAGATAGACTACATCAATATTAAGCCTGCGCTCTCTGCCGGAGAGATTACCTTTAAAGCTATCCAAAGGCACAGCGTCCTCTTCGGCGATTTTTATATCCCTATAATAAGGAATTACTCCCAGCACCTTGATGCCGGTGCGCCTCTCCAGGAAATCTATTCCCGGTTTAAGTAAAGTTATATCCCCGCGGAATTTATTTATAATTATACCTTTGATCATCCCCCGCTCTTTGGGAGTCAATAATTCCAGCGTCCCGACAATCCAGGCAAAAAATCCGCCTTTATCAATATCACCTACCAGGATCACAGGCGCTTTGGCGAAAGCCGCCATTTTCAGGTTGACTATGTCGTGCGATTTCAGGTTTATCTCCGCCGGACTGCCTGCCCCCTCTAAAACTACAACCTCATAATCTCCGGCTAATCTTCGGAATGAGCCTCTCACTACCTTCAGGAGCCTGCTCTTATATTTTGTGTAACGCAGGGCATTCATATTGCCGATGGGCTTTCCCAGGACAATGACCTGCGCTCCTACATCGCTGGTCGGCTTGATCAAAACAGGGTTCATGTCTACTGTCGGCTCTATGCGGCAGGACTGAGCCTGGGTTGCCTGGGCCCTGCCAATCTCGCCCTGCTCTCTGGTAACAAATGAATTCAAGGCCATATTCTGGGCCTTAAAAGGCGCCACCCGGTAACCCTCCTGCAAAAAGATCCTGCATAAGGCAGAGACGATCACGCTTTTGCCCACTCCTGAACCTGTGCCGCAAACCTGCAATGTTTTGGCTTTCATCTATTTTCCCAGGATAAATACCGACAAAAGAGTAATTATCTCCGTTAGTTCAATCCCCGCGCCCAGAGTATCACCGGTTATGCCCCCTATCTTTTTAGTGGAGAATTTTCCTGCCAAGCAGCTAAAACCGGTAACGATCAATAATATAATCAGCCCTCTTACCTGCCAGGCTATAGAAGCACAAAGAACCACCGCAACTGAAGAAAGAATAAATATCTTCAGGTTCATGCCTTTAATAAATACTCCGGCCTTACCATCCTGACGGGCGTAAGGGAAAAAGAACATCGCAGCTACAGCCGACCAGCGGCTCAAGCTGCACATCAACATCAATGCGATAGGCTGCAAAGATATGTTTATTGAAAAGAGCAGGGCAATCTTTAACAATATTACGCTTATCAGGCTTAAAACACCCATCACCCCGGTGCGCGAATCACGCATTATCTCAAGCATCTTTTCCCTGGGCTTTCCGCTTAAGAACGCATCGGCAGTATCCGACAAGCCATCCAAATGCAGGCCTCCGGTAATAATGATCAAAACAACCACGGTAATTACATTCCGGGTAAGGGAAGAAAAATTCAAGAAAGAGACAGATACGTTTACCCCGGACAAAAATAACCCCAGGAGCAGTCCGACAACCGGATAGAACACCAATGAAGCTGCCATTCTTTGCTCCTTAGCCTCTTTCAACCTGATCGGGATGATTGTTAAAAATTGCAGGGCTAAAAAAAACGATGCGATCATATATTCTTCTCCGATACATTTGCGCTTTTAAATGTCGCCATCTGGGTAAGGATTTTTATCGCGGCTTCAGCTAAACCTATTCCCAGGGCTCCTCCGGTGCCTTCACCAAGCCTTAAATCTAAATCCAGCAACGGCCTTAATCCAATATACTCAAGAATAATTTTATGGCCGCCCTCCTGAGACTTATGCGCGGCAATCATATATTCTTTTACTTTAGGCTCAATTTTAAAAGCAATCAAAGCAGCTGCCCCGGATATAAATCCGTCAATAACCACAGGGATTTTATGGGAAGCAGCAGCCAGGATTATGCCCGCCAGGCCCGCAATCTCAAATCCGCCTACTTTGGACAAAACATCAATTGCATCAGCCGGGTCAGGTTTATTAACCAAAAGGGATTTCTTAATAACCTCAATTTTATTCTTTAGCCCCGGATCATCCAGGCCAGCCCCTTTTCCTGTAATCTCTTCAACAGGCTTACCGCAAAAAGAAGCGGTGATCGCGCTGGCTGCGGTGGTGTTGCCTATACCCATTTCACCGGTCCCTACAATGTCAATTCCGCGCCTGAGCTCTTCTTCAAATAAATCTATTCCCGCCTGTATCGCTTTTACCGCTTCTTCTCTTGACATCGCCGGGCCCTTTGCCATATTTTTTGTCCCGTAACCTATCTTCCTGACCCGCAGCATTGGTCCGGGCTTAAGCTCTGCAGCCACTCCGATATCCACAACCACTACCCTTGCGCCAGCATGTTTTGCCAACACATTTATTCCGGCTCCGCCTGCGATAAAATTAGAAACCATTTGAGCCGTCACCTCTTTAGGGTAAGCGCTTACCCCCTCATCAGTAACCCCATGATCAGCGGCTAAAGTAAAAATAACTTTATTAGTTAATAATGGGTCAGTTTTCCCGGTAATCCCGCAGATTTGCTTAGCTAATTCCTCCAATCTTCCTAAGCTCCCCAAAGGCTTAGTTAAATTATCCAATCTTTTCTGCGTATTCTTTATAATTACAAGGTCAACTCCTGAAATATTTTTGATCAGATTATTTATCCTCTCCACTTACCTGCCTCCTTGCCTGCCGGCAGGCAGGCTTTTATCTTTAAGGCTATGCCTGAAATAATAAAAAACACTTCATCAGCTTTATTGGCAACCAGTTGATTCACTCTTCCTGCGATATCGCGAAATTCCCTGCCCAGCTTGTTCGCAGGAACCAATCCCAGCCCCACTTCATTAGAAACCAGGATTATTCTTACTTTCTTCTTATCTAAGACAGATAATAATTCTTTAATCTTCTTAAGGATCTGCTCTTGCTTATTCCCGGATAAAACTAAGTTTGAAACCAAAAGGGTCAGGCAATCAATAAGTATGCAGTCAAAACTGTTACTTAATTTTCCTATTAATTTTCCCGGTTCCTTAGGCTCCTCAAAAGTCTCCCAGTGTCTTGGCCTTGCTTCTTTATGGAGCCTGATACGCTCTCGCATCTCTTTATCCAAGCCCTGGCAAGTGGCGATAAAGGCGACTTTTTTATGTTTTTTTGCCAGCTCCAAAGCATAGGTGCTTTTTCCGCTGCGCGATCCTCCGAGTATCAACGTTATCTTCTTCATATTCTTTTTAGGGACGTTTCTGAACCCAATCGGAGAACTGTCCCCATAGGGGACACACTTCCGATTAACTTAAGAAACGTCCCTTAATTTGGTTAAATTGCTTTAAGCTAAGCTTATTCTTATTGTGTTCCACAACAGTTACGCTTGCAGGAGAAGGAACAAATCTCCAAAAACTCCTGCTCTTTAATATGCTGCTGACAAATACACCGATCACCCCGCCGTGACAGACCACGGCAATGGTTTTGCCGCGGTTAGCTTGGAGTATTTCTTTTATGGCTGAATGTACTCTTTTTTTAAAAACTCTCATAGGCTCTGCTTCCGGGATCCGGCCTTTATAAGGATCTGCCAGCCAATCTTTATAGAGCTTTGGATATTTCTCCAGAATCTCATCATGCCTTAACCCCTCGAACACTCCAAAATCAATCTCTCTTAATTCTTCCGCTTTTATAAAATCTCTTTTTCCAAAGAGTATGTTTCTTGTCTGAAGCGCGCGTTTTCTGTCGCTGCAATAGATCGTGTCAAACTCAAACCCATTAAATCTCTTCCGCAATTTCATAGCCTGGATTTTACCATGGCTGCTTAAACCTATATCCCTGCAGCCGCAGTACCTTTTCTGCTTATTCCATTGAGTTACCCCATGGCGGATTAAAATAAGTTTTGTCGTCATCACTTCTCTCCCGGGACCAAAACTACATTGGGCTTGCCTGTGATTGAATTATTATTCACCAGAACAATGGTCTTATAAACTGCCTCGATATTCTGATAAGTTAAAACTTCTTCGGGCTTGCCTTCTTTAAAAATAGCGCCTTTGTCCAGCAAGGCAATGCGGTTAGAATACGCGCTAGCCAAGTTTAGGTCATGCAGGATCATTACAATCGTAAGGCCGTTCTTCCGGTTGAGCTTCTTCAGTAAATCCAAAGTTTGCACCTGATGCCCGATATCCAGATGACTGGTCGGTTCATCCAGAAACAGAAGCTCAGGTTCCTGGGCCAGGGCCCGGGCAATAATTACCCGCTGGCGTTCCCCGGCGCTCAACTCATCTATACGTTTATCTTTTAAGCTTAAAGTATCGGTTAAGAAAAGTTTTTCCCGGGCAATCTCCATGTCTCTCTTGCCTTCAAACTGCAGCCTCTTTAAATGCGGAATCCTGCCCATCAAGACCAATTCCATAACCGTAAATGAAAAACCTATTGAGATATCCTGGGAGACAAAAGCCGTCCTGCGGCAAAACTCCTTAAGATCCATGGCAGAAATATTCTTATCCTTATACAGGATTTCTCCTTTTCTCAAGGGGATAACCCGCGTTGCCAACCTTAGGAGAGTAGTCTTTCCAGAGCCGTTAGGCCCGATGATCACCAAAAAATCCCCTTCTTTTACATCCAGGGATACACCCTTGATGACATCCTCCTTATAATATCCGCCGCTCACATTATTTATTGACAATAACGCACTCATTAGATCCTTTTTCCTTTTTTCAGCAGGATAATAAATACAGGAGCCCCGATTATCGCCGTGATCACGCCGATAGGAATTTCAACAGGCGCAAAAAGCGTGCGCGACAAAAGATCGCAGAGGACCACAAATATGGAAGCAGCAAGACAAGTTACCGGTATCAGGAGCTTATGGTTCGGCCCCACAACCAGCCGCATCATATGCGGCACGATCAGGCCGACAAAACCGATTATTCCGCATATGCATATCAGGCTGGCGGTAATTATTGCCGTAATAAGTATTAATATTTTCTTTATAGCCTGCGTGTTTATACCCAGATGTATGGCTTCCTCCTCGCCCATGCTGATAGCATTTAAATCCTGGGCAAAAAGATAAATCCCGCATATGCCCAATACGACCGGGAGGGCAACCAGGAACAAGAGTTTGTAATCATAGACCTGCAGGCTTCCCCATAACCACCAGTTCATCTCATGCATTGCTTCATTGCCGAACAAAGATACCAGGAATACTATTATTGAAGAAAAGGCTACCGAAACAATTACCCCGGACAGGATTAATGATTTATCCGCGATCAGGCCCCTTTCTTTCGCCAGGCTGTAAACCAGGATAATACTGAGCATTGCTCCCAGAAAAGCAGCCAACGGCATATATAGCCTTGAAAGGCCCAGTATCGCGGCAGTTACCGCTGCCAATCCTGCCCCGCTTGAAGTTCCGAGCAAATATGGCTCAGCCAAAGGGTTCCTCAAAATCGCCTGGAGAGCTATGCCGGAAACCGCCAGGCCGCTTCCCACAAGAATAGCCGCAGCTATGCGCAGAAGGCGCAGATTAAAAATAACCTGGTTATCCTTGAGCAGAAGATTGCCTAAAGGAATGTTCACCGCCCCCTTAACCAGGCCGAAGATTATCGCCAACCCAAGAAGAAAAAATAAAATTACGAACCTTTTTTTAAAATACATATTCATCCTCCCGGATACAATCTCTTATAAACCTCAGTCAGCCCCCGGGTAATTCTTGGGCCCGGCCTAAGCAGGGTATCCGGGTCAATATCATTAAACACCCGCTGATTCTTTACCGCATCTATTCTTTCCCAGCCAAAACGCTGTTTGGCCAATTTCAAAGAAGGTTCCTTATCCATATACGCCATAATAATGCACTGCGGGTTAAGGCTGATCACCTTTTCGGCGCTGATATTACAGTAAGGCCTGGGAAGCTCATGGGCGATATTGATCCCGCCTGCCAGGGCAATCAACTCATCAACAATAGAGCCCTTGGCCGCGGTCATCAGCGGTTCATGCCAGATCTCTATGAAGACCTTAACTCTTTTATCAAGCGGGATAAACTTTAACTTTAAGCCTACCGCATTAATCTCCTCATCCATTTTCTGAGTCAAGGCAACAGCCGCCGCGGATTTGTCCGTCAATTTGCCTATTTCCCTGATGGAATCAAAAAGTTCCCCCATGCTCGTCGGGTCAGAAACATAGACATTTAAATTAAGCTGCTTTAACTGGGTAACAACCGGAGCCTGCTCAAGGCCGGTACAAAAAATATAATCCGGTTTTAAAGCAATGATCTTTTCAATATTCGGAGAACTGAAACTCCCGACCTTAGTTTTATTTCTTACCTCCGGTGGATAATTACAGTAAGAGCTTACCCCTACAATCTCCTTATCCAGGCCAAGGCTAAAGAGGATTTCAGTTGTTGACGGCGCAAGAGAGATATAGCGCGGCCGTACGGCCGAGGCTTGGCTTCCGGTAGCCAAAGCCACGGTAAGAAAATAACCGATAAATAAATTTAACAGAATAATTTTCTTCATGATAGGACACAACAATAAAAATACCCGACCTGGTACTTTTCGTACCCGGATCGGGCTTCACCCTTGTATTACTTTTGGCCCATTCCGCGAGGCGTTACTCTTCTTTATATAGGCAGGTCTTCTGGCTTGAGTCTTTAATCTACTTGCTGCGCCTTCCCATGCTGATGCGTCTGAGCACAGTGGCATTTGGCAGCTTTCGTCAACTCTTACAGCGGCGGGACCGCATCCGACTAAACGGATTTCCCTTAACCTATATGCTTAAATTTTCCTCTTTACTTTAACATCCAATAATAATTTGTCAACTTAAAATTCTATTCCTTTTCTTGCCTTAACCCCGCGTTTATAATAATGCTTAACCTCATCTATGCGGCTGACCAGGTCAGCGCATTCAATAATCTTTCTTGGCGCGCACCTGCCGGTTAAGACCATCTCAATGGTTACCGGAGCATGCTTAATCAACTCAAGCACATCTTTAAGGCATACCAATCCAAGCTTTAAGGCAACATTAATTTCATCTAAAATAATTACGCGGAAATTCCCGCGGGCAATAACTTTCCTTATCTTCTCCATGGCCTGCCGGGCCGAATCTATATCACAAGGCCGCGGCTTATGAAGAATAAAATAATCCCTGCCGAATTGTTCAACCTTTATATTTTTTATCTTCTGCAGTGCTTTATGTTCACTGCAGACACGGCCTTTAGCAAATTGGGCGATATAAACATTTAAACCTGCTCCTGATGCTCTCAAAGCCAGGCCGATAGCTGCTGTAGTCTTGCCCTTACCGTTACCCGTATAAACCTGGATCATCCTGCTACCGCCTTCCAGCTCATTATCCCTAAAGCGCATAAAGCCGACACGATAAGCCCTGCGCAAATAACTCCGGCAACTATAGCCATGAACGCGTAACGAAAACGGATCTTGAATAAAGAAGCCGCGATCACTCCGCTCCAGGCGCCGGTCATTGGAAGCGGGATAGCCACAAAGATAGCCAGGCCCAAAGCCTCATATTTCTGGATCGAATCTGAATTCTTCCTGGTGCGTTCAAATATCCAGTCAAAGAACCGCGACCAAATCTTAAATTTTCGTAAAAACCCGGTAATTGGCTTAAAGAGAAAAAGGGCCGGAGCCACAATAATACAATTTCCCAATACTGAAAGCCAGAAAGCTTTTGTCAAGCTCATCCCGAATGACAATGCCAGAGGTATCGCCCCCCTTAATTCAGAAACGGGTAAAGCCCCCACGATCATTACCACGTAGTCTTTAGGCAAATCTTTTAAATAGTTTAAAATAACATCAAACATGTTTAAGGCTCCTGATAGATTCTAAGATTATAAAACGCGTAAATCTCAATGTATCAAGGAAAGGATTGATCCGGCTCTTCTGCCCTGAATAGATAGTCTTAACCGGCACAGATTCAATCTTAAATCCTAAGCGCGATGCCTTAATCAGGATTTCTGACTCGGTTTCATATTTAGTAGTAGATAAATCCATTTTCTGGAGGACTTCTCTTTTTACCAGGCGGAATCCGCACTGAGTATCCGGTATATGCTGTTTGGCAATTATTGAAATTATCCACGACATAAAATGATTGGCGGCAATACGCAAAACAGGCATATTTTTAGTCATAGCCATACGGTTACCGACGATAATTCCGCAGTCCGAAGATTCGGCCTTCCGGATGAAGCTCTTGATATCGTCTGCCGAATGCTGCCCGTCCCCATCCATGCTGATTACCGCGTCAAAACCCTGGGAGACCGCGAATGTGTATCCCTTGATTAAAGAAGCGCCTTTGCCGGTATTCGACGGGTTACGTAAAACCTCTGCGCCAAACGCCTGGGAAATCTTTACGGTATCATCACTTGAGCCATCGTCAATTATGATCGCCTTCAGCCCTATTTTGTGTATTTGCTCAATCAGGCCGGCAATCGCTTTGGCTTCATTATAAGTTGGGATTATTACACAAGTATGCATTTATTCAACCCAAAATCTGCGAAAGACATACCACTGGTCAGGGTATCTACGTATATAATCTTCAAAGATATTTTTGTAGACCTTAACCAGGCTGGCTAAGTCTTTTGATTTATCACCGGTAGGTATAAACTCAACAGGCTTCTCTATGCTTAAGGTAAAACTGTCATCAGGGTTCCTGAGCATAAAACCCGGCACAATAGCGGCCCCGGTCATCAGGCTTAAAGCTGCCGGTCCTTCAGGAAAACGAGTTGGTTTGCCAAAGAAATCTATAATAACCCCCTTCTCGGTAAAATCCCGGTCTCCTACTAAAGCAACCATATGGTTATTCCTGATCTCCGAGATACAACTCCTGATTGCCTTACCCATAGCAATAACATTAACTCCTTTTCTGGCCCTCTGGGAAACAAAAAAATCGTTAACTTTAATATTCTTATGCGGCAAAGCTACTGCCCAGAACGGGTAACCTAATTGGGCCAGGACAACTCCTCCCAGCTCCCAATTACCCAGATGAGCGGTCAGAACAACCACCCCCTTACCGGCTGCCAATGCCTGGTCAAAATAATGCAGGTTCTTTAATTTTATATTCTTATCGATGTAAGTACGGTTGAGTTTTTCAAAACGGAAAAAATCCACCAGGTATTTGGCAAAATTACGAAAGACCATCCTGCTTATTTTACGCAGCTGCCTGTTTTCTTTTTCCGGGAAAATAATCTTCAGGTTGGCTTTTACAAATCTTCTGTCGCGGAAGGCAAGAAAATAATGCAGGTCGGCCAGAAAAACTGCGATGGCATAAACTAATCTTAACGGTGCGATCAGTGCGATAAATTGGCCGAAGCGGTATAAATAATAGTTTAACACGATTTATATACTCAAAAGAAGCCTGGCGACATCCATGCTCGCATTAGGCTTAGCAATCTCCGCCGCGGCCTGCCTTAGTCTCTCTAATTTCACCCTGTCTTCTAATAATTCGTCAATAACCCGGTATACTTCTTTAGGGTCATCCACTTTGATTGCTGCTCCTTTATGCGTAAGAAAATTAGTATTATTGATTTCCTGTCCCGGAATAGGCTTGACTATAACCATAGGAAGCCTTGCGCTTAATACTTCAGCGGTAGTTACTCCCCCGGGCTTAGAAATAATCACTTTAGAAATATGCATTAATTCATGGATGTTCTGCACAAAACCAAAGAGGTGGATCTCCTTCTTGTAACCGCGGATTTTACGCTTAAGCGTTCGGTATAGTTTCTTGTTTGTTCCGGTAATGATTAATTCCTGGATATCCTGCTTAACCTTCTCAAGTGATTTAACTATAGTCTTAATCGGGCCCAGCCCCTGGCCTCCCCCCATAATTAATACTACAGGTTTATGCGGGTTCAGGTTTAATTTACGGAAAATCTCCTCGCTGTTCAGCTTCTGGTTAAACTTATGGTCAAAAGGTATCCCATATGGCTTAATTTTCCCGGGGTCAACCCCTTTCCTTTGCAGCCGTTCCGATACATCCTCCGAAGGGGTTATATAATAGTCCACTGTATCATAAACCCAATAGGAGTGCGGTATGTAGTCCGTAAGCACGGCAACCAGCGGCAAGCTTAAGCCGCAAGCTTTTTTATAATCTGCGACCATGCCGCAGGGAAACGCCTGGGTACAAACTACCATATCCGGGTTGAAATTATCAAAAAGCTTCTTAAGTTTTGGTGAATTTGATTTATGCACGCTTTTTTTGATTTTTTCTAAGCCTTTAACCACGTTGGGATTATCATAAAGATAGTCCCAGACCTGAGGCGTATATTTGATAACTTCCATATAAATCCGGTTAATCACCTTTTCCGAGATAGGGTTGGTATAATTAAAAGCATTAATATTTAAAATCTCACAATCCGGGGAAAGCGCCTTAAGCGCCTTTTCAATAGCCATAGTGGCGCTGCGGTGGCCGGAAACTTCGGATATATACATTAAGATTATACGTTTGGGTAGCATAATAAGGATTAAATCTTGCCTTCCGTGCAGAGTTCCAGAAAAGAATCGGCAATGCGGGGACAAAATTGCCGGCCGCTTAAATGCCTGATCTCATCAATAGCCTTATCTTTAGGCAGGGCCAGCCGGTACGGCCGGTCAGTGCTCATAGCGTCAAAAGAATCCGCTACTGAAATTATAGAGGCAATCAAGGGGATCTGTTCACCCTTTAAACCATCAGGGTAACCTTTCCCGTCAAAACGTTCATGGTGGCTCCTGACTCCCAGCATCGAGCCTTCCAATTCTTTAATCGGTTTAAGGATATTCACCCCGATCATGGGGTGTTCTTTAATGCGGTTACGTTCTCCCACGGTAAGCTCATTTCTTTTGTTCAGGATGTGCTCCGGTACGCCGATCTTGCCGATATCATGCAGAAGGCTGGCTATATGCAAATTCTCCAGGAATTTGGCGTCAAAATCTTTTTTATCCTTCTGGCTGATCCTGCGGGCAATCTCAAGGCTCAAGTTAGTTACACGGGTAGTATGCCCATGGGTATAATTATCTTTTGCTTCGATAGCTGCGGCCAGGGCGATGGTTGTACGCACAAACAACTGATGTTTGCGGTCTAATTCAAGGCCTAACTCCCTGAATAACTGGGCGTTCCTGACGGCCATTGCCACATTAGAATTAAGGGCGACAAAAAAATCCAATTCTTCATCTACAAAATTTCTGCCGTTATCCTTCTTCCCTAACAATAAAATACCCAGCAATTCATCGCGAAAATAGCTGGGGATGCAAACCAGGGATTCCAAAAGTTCCATCTGGTACAAAACATGGCTCAATTGCTGCCTGATCTCCTGTTTTATTTTAGAATTCTTCAGCGCGGACTTTGCTTCGCTATAGAGCAACACTTCCTTGCCAAATAAAGAGCGGTTCATCCGGAACCTGAAAAAACGGATCAATACATCATCCTTGTCAATTCGGACCAAATCCAAAGGCAGCTTCTTGCTCAATGAACCTTTTGAAACAGTAAGCAGGTAGCTTTCTTTTCTTTTATCATGCAAAAAGAAACTTGCGTGGGCAATCTTGGCTTTATTGACCATCATACGCACCATCATCTTGATCAAAAGATCAGGATCATGCACAAAGATCATGTTCTTGGCTGCGTTTTGGAGTTCCTTCTTATAATCAATCGCCATGTTTTTAAATTTAATGAGGCCGCAACTTATGGAGCGACAGCGGACATAAGTTGTTTGGCCGAATTCAATGAACACTTGACTTACGAATACATCAGTTAGATATACTTATACTAGAAAAACCGAAGGTTGTCAAGATAGGCTCGGGACTCGGGGCTTACTCTTCATTGATAATTGCCAGTATCTGGCCGACTTCCACAGTATCCCCTTCGCTATACATTATTTCAGAGATTACGCCTGTGCAGGGACTGGGCAAATTAAAGGTGGCTTTATCAGTAGTCAGCTCAACCAGGTCATCCTTCTCTTTTACCCTCTCTCCATCCTTGGCAAACCAATACGAAACAGTCGCCTTAGTGATCCCCTCGCCTAATTCCGGCAAAACAACTTTTATCATATTATTCCTCCTATGGCCTCGGGTGTTAGGATATACTTTCACGCAGAGATTCTGAAAGCGTTGGATGCGCAAAAATAACCTCGCGGAGCTGGCTTACTTTCAGGCGCAGCGAAACAGCCATAGTCAAAATAGCGATAAGCTCCGTAGCTTTCGGGCCGATTATACAGCCTCCGATTACTTCTTGCGTATCCTGCTTAGAAACAACCTTAATAAAACCTTCATACTCGTCAATAATACGTGCCATTGCCGAAGCGCGGAAATCAAATTTATTTACCTTGACCGCAAAACCAGCAGCGCGGGCTTTTTCTTCGTTTAAGCCGACACTGGCAATTTCAGGATCACAAAATACGCAAGCAGGCACGACAGAATTATCCGCTTTGTTCTTATTATCTGAAACCATATTCTCAACCGCTGCAACTCCTTGATAAGCCGCATAATGGGCAAGCATGATTTTAGACGCGCAATCTCCTGCCGCATATATATTGGCTAAACTGGTCCTGAGGTAATCATCAACCGCTAT
>JAQUSM010000132.1 GCA_028715095.1 Candidatus Omnitrophota bacterium | reverse complement strand
TATAAGTTGCAGGAAACAGTCAATGGGCTCGGCGGGATCATGCCCGGACAGACCTTATATTATAAAACTTCAGATACCGATAGTATCCTTGCCATGCTTTGGCCCTGGAAAGACGGCCTGCGTACCACAATTAAAATAATCCAGCAAGATAAATAGACATGAGTTTTACATACCTGCAGAAAATTCCCACTCCCTCTGAAATCCTTCAATTGATGCCTATGCCCGCGGGTTTAAAAAAAGTAAAAGCGGCCAGAGACAAGGATATCTTAAATGTTATAAAAGGAAACGATAACCGCCTGCTTCTGATTATCGGCCCATGTTCGGCTGATGATGAGAACGCGCTTTCGGAGTATGTATCTCGCCTTGCCTCTCTTCAAGGCAAAGTCAAGGACAGGCTGATTTTGATCCCGCGTATTTATACAAATAAACCCCGCACAACCGGCAAAGGTTATAAAGGCATGCTGCATCAGCCTAAAGCCTCCGGTGACCCTGATATCTCCCGGGGAATTAAGGCTATCCGGCGCATGCACATTAGAGTGCTAAGCGAATCCGGGTTAACCGCCGCCGATGAGATGCTCTATCCGGGTAACTATCCGTACCTAGAGGATATTTTAAGTTACGTTACAATCGGGGCGCGTTCCGTGGAGAACCAGGAGCACCGCCTGACAGTAAGCGGCCTGGATATCCCGGTTGGCATGAAAAACCCCACCAGCGGAGATTTGAATGTTTTGCTTAATTCCGTGGAAGCCGCCCAGATCCAGCATACCTTTATCTATAACGGCTGGGAGGTCAAAACTGACGGCAACCCGCTGGCGCATTGCATCCTCCGCGGAGCGATTAACCGCCAGGGCCAAAGCATCCCGAATTATCATTACGAAGATTTGATTCATTTTATCCAGATGTATTTAAAACGCAATCTCTCAAATCCGGCGCTTATTGTTGATACCAACCACGCAAACTCCGATAAGGATTTCAGCCAGCAGCCCCGGATAGCCGAAGAGATAATGAACAGCCTGGCCCAGTCCAAAGATTTAAGGAAAACAGTAAAAGGCTTGATGGTGGAAAGCTACCTGGCAGAAGGCAGCCAAAAAGTCGGAGGCAATGTTTTTGGCCAGTCAATCACCGATCCTTGTTTAGGCTGGGACGATACTAAGAAATTAATTTTAAGGTTAGCCGAATTCGGTAGTTAAGGAGATAAATATGAGCTTGAAATTCGATTTTAACAATATGTTTAGTTCCAGCGTTGGGGACCACGGAGTAAGCCAGGTGGATATCAATGGAATGCTGCCTAAGGCCAAAAACGCGGCCAGCCATTTAAAAAAACTTCTCTCTGACCCTAAAGCCCGCGTCAAATTAAACCTGGAATGGGCGAAATTGCCGGAGCAGAATAAAGCGGATATTTCTAAAATTCAAAAAATCGGCAAAGAGATTTCTAAAAAATACGAAAACGTAATCTTCTTGGGTATCGGCGGTTCTTACCTTGGTTTAAAGGCGGCGCAGGATGCCTTATGCCTTCCTTATTATAATGAATTTAAAACTTTAAGAAAAAAATCTCCGCGGGTTTATTTTGAAGGCAACAACCTGGATCCGGATACCCTTAAAACCCTGCTCAAAAATATCAACCCTAAAAACACATTTGTGGTGGTTATCTCCAAGTCAGGGGAGACTACCGAGACCAAAGCGGCGCTGATGATTGTTGAGGCATGGCTTAAAACAGGCGTAGGCGTAAAATACGGCAGGCAGATTTTAGCCATAACCGACCCGGAGTCCGGCTCTTTGCATAAAAGAGTGGTTGCGGAGCAGGAAAAAGATGTCTTAAGCTTTCGTTCCTTTCCCTTATTAAAAGGAGTAGGCGGCAGGTTCTCGGAGTTTAACATGGGGCTCTTGCATCTGGCGATTATAGGAATAAATATCAATGAATTGTTTAACGGCGCCAAAGAAATGTCTGTCAGATGCAGCCAGGATGATATCTTAAAGAATCCCGCTTATATGTACGCGTTACTGCATGTTATCCTCTATCGTGAAAAACAAAAATCACTGGCGGTATTAATGCCTTTTTCCCAGGGGCTTAAATCCACCGCTGACTGGTATGTCCAGCTTTTGGCGGAAAGCTTAGGCAAAAAATATCATCGTAAAGTTGTGGTAAGCGAGGATGGCTCCGAAGGCTGGATAAATGATAAGGATAACGAATTCGCTAAGGGCAGGACGCCGATTTCAGCTGCGGGCACCAATGACCTGCATTCTATCCAGCAAAACAACGTTGAAGGTGAAAACAACAAGGTCATCACATTTATCCGCGTGGAGAAATTTAAAACAGACTTAAAAATCCCCGGCAAGAATGACCTTTTATCCGGCAAGAGCTTCAGTCAGCTTATGCAGCTGGCCCAGGAGGCCACAGAGTGGGCGCTGGTTAGAGAAAGCCGGCCTAACTGCACCATCATTATGCCTAAAATAACCGATTTTACCTGGGGGGCTTTGCTGTTTTTCTTTGAAATGGCTACTGCTTTTGAAGGTGAGCTGCTTAACATCAACGCTTTTGACCAGCCCGGGGTAGAAGGCTACAAGAATTATATGTATTACAAACTTGGTAAACCTGGCGTCTCCCAAAACATAATCAATGAAATAAAAAATCACCCTCTTCTCAAAGACCCAAACTTAATCTTATAAGGGTAGACAGTTTACGTAACCTACGATAAATAATATTGTTACAAAACAAATATTACGGAGTCCGTAGCGGAGGTTGAAGCCTCCGCTAAATTATTTTAGTATGCTTAAAATCGGCAGCTTAAAACTAAAATCAAATTTAATCCTGGCCCCAATGGCCGGAGTAACAGATTTGCCATTTCGCATGCTCTGCCGGAAGTTTGGCGCGGAGCTGGCGTTTGTTGAGATGATCAACTGCCGTTCAATCTCTCACAAAAGCAGGAAGACCCGGCACATGCTTTCTACTTTGCCGAAAGATAAACCTTTAGGCGTCCAGGTATTAGGCTGCGAGGAGAAATTTATTCTAAAAGCCCTGGATGTCTTGAAAGTTTATAAATTTGATATACTGGATTTTAACGCCGCTTGTCCTGCGAAGAAAGTTGTCCGCCGCGGTGAGGGAGCTGCTCTGTTAAAGGAGCCCGGGAAGCTTCATAAATTACTTAAGTTGATAGTAAAAAACTCTAAAATCCCGGTAACCGTAAAAATGCGTTTAGGCTGGGATAAAGATACTGTTAACGCCAGGGAAGTAGCGCTTTGCGCCCAGGATGCCGGAGTCAGCGGTTTGTTTATTCACGGAAGGACCAAGACCCAGGAGTATGGAGGCAGCGTAGATTATGAAGTAATCGCTGATGTCAAGAAGGCCTTAAATATCCCGCTTATTGCCAGCGGCGACGTTTTCTCTGCGCAGTTAGCCGGGAAAATGCTTAATGAAACAAATTGCGACGGATTGGTTATTGCCCGCGGCTCATTTGGAAATCCGTGGATATTTAAAGAGATAAAAGAATTCCTGAAAACCGGCAAGCTTCTACCGAAACCCGAAAGAAAAAAAGTAGTTAAAGTAATGCTGGAGCATCTGGGTGCCTCAGTGGATTTTTACGGGGAGAGGAACGGGGTGATATTATTCCGCAAATTTTTTGGCTGGTACACCAAAGGTATCCGTAACATCCGGCCGCTAAGGGAGCAGTCCTCCCGCGCCAAGACCCGCCTTGAAATGGAATCAATGATTAGTAAGACGCTTTATATAACTATTTGTTTATTAATAAGTTACAAAACAATTCTTTAGTCTTAAGATATGAATTTAATCGATTTCGGATTTCAAAAATCAAA
>JAQUSM010000131.1:1710-3828 GCA_028715095.1 Candidatus Omnitrophota bacterium | reverse complement strand
AATCGTCCGGAATTTCCCTGGCAGATTACCAATTTGAGAAATTATATAAATCTGGATGCCCGCGACAGAAAAGATAGGATGCTTAACGGTTTGAACCTGGAACCTACCGGCGTTGGCAGCGGCCTGCTTGGCCTGCCCGGCGATTGGACTCCTCCGTCCAGGTTTGTGCGCGTGGCGTATTCTTTGGATTCGGCTTTGCCTGCAAAAGACGCAGCTGAGGCAGTAAATCTGGCAGAGCATCTTTTAAACATTGTCGACATTCCTAAAGGAGCCATTAAAGAAAATCCCGCTCCTCTTGTCCATATGGAAGGATACGCCCAATGGGTAGTGATCAAAGATTTGACAAACCTTGTTTTGTATTATAAAACTTATGAAAATACCGCCTGGAAAAAGGTAGACCTGAAAAAATTTAGCCTCGCGCCAGGAGCTCCTCAAAAATCCATAGCAATAGATGATAAGCAACAGCAAATTATTGATGTAACCGGTGAGTTAAAATAAATGCAGATACTTGAAAAACTTCTTAATACTGTAGACGGTTATGTCTGGGGCCCGCCCATGCTTGTATTACTGATGGGTACGCATATCTACCTTACTTTCCGCCTCGGGTTTGTGCAAAAATATATTTTCAGGGCAATCAAGATTTCTTTCAGCAGGCATAAAGAAGGCGATGGGGACATCAGCCATTTCGGCGCTCTTACTACTTCTCTTGCCGCAACCATCGGCGCCGGTAACATCGTCGGTGTCGGCACAGCCATTGCTTCCGGCGGACCGGGCGCTGTGCTTTGGATGTGGCTTACCGGAGTCTTTGGCATCGCCACAAAATACGCCGAAGCAATGCTTTCGGTTAAATACCGCACAACCTCCAAAAACGGCACATTCTCCGGTGGCCCGATGTACGTTTTGGAGAGGGGTATGCACTGCCGCTGGCTGGGTATACTCTTTGCCCTTTTTGCCGCCATCGCCGCCTTTGGCATCGGCAATATGGTGCAGGCAAATTCCATAGCAGTGCTCGTAAAAGACACATTTCATATTTCTCCGTGGATCACCGGAATAATTATCACTATTTTTACGGCAGTTGTAATAATCGGCGGGATTACATCAATTTCCAGGGTTTGCGAAAAATTCGTTCCCTTGATGGCGGTATTTTATGTCCTGGGCTGCGTTATAATACTTGCGCTTAAATTTAATACAATACCTGCGTCAATAATCTTGATTTTTAAGAGCGCTTTTACCGGCCAGGCCGCGATAGGTGGGTTTCTCGGCGCGGGGATGAAAGAAGCTGTGCGATTCGGTGTTGCCAGAGGCCTTTTCTCAAATGAGTCCGGATTAGGCAGCGCCCCAATTGTTGCTGCGGCCGCTCAAACAAAGCATCCTGCCAGGCAGGCGTTAGTTTCCTCTACAGGTACATTTTGGGACACCGTGGTAGTCTGCGCTATCTCAGGGATTGTCCTGGTTAATTCCGGTGTATGGACCAAAGGCTTAGACGGCGCCTTACTTACTAAAACCGCTTTTACCGCGATTCCGTTGGTTGGGCCGGTTGTTTTAACTATCGGGCTGCTCACATTTGTTTTTAGTACAATTATCGGATGGTCATATTACGGTGAGAAATCAGCGGAATATCTTTTTGGCCATCGGGCGATTAAACCTTATCGCTGGTTATGGATTGCGGCGGTAATGGTTGGTTCTGTGGCAACCCTTCCTATTGTCTGGTCTTTTTCGGATATAGCAAATGCCTTAATGGCCCTGCCGAATCTTATTTCGCTGCTTGTTTTAAGCAGCGTTGTCCACGCGGAGACAAAAGATTACTTGGCCAAAGACATAACCCTGTAGACAGTCTATGTAATTCATTGCAAATAATATTGTTCCATAACAAATACATTAGAAAAGCCATATGTTCTCACAGAGCAGGGCGTGGCGTTTGTCTCCACAAAATCTCCGTTTTCCCTGTTTTTTCCCTCTAAAAGTGCTATAATCTAAGCTAATTAAGAGTGTCTTGAATTTACCACAGGTATTTTGCAGTGAATAAAAATACTATATATGATCTAGGCCCGCAGCCGATCGCCAAGCTTATGGCTGAACACAATTTTAAGCCTACGGACTTGGTCAATAATTCCACCG
>JAQUSM010000131.1:0-1610 GCA_028715095.1 Candidatus Omnitrophota bacterium | reverse complement strand
TCTTGAATTTACCACAGGTATTTTGCAGTGAATAAAAATACTATATATGATCTAGGCCCGCAGCCGATCGCCAAGCTTATGGCTGAACACAATTTTAAGCCTACGGACTTGGTCAATAATTCCACCGAGCAGCTAACTTATAAGATGATTAACCGGGCGGTTAAGGGCAGGCGCCTGACGCCGAAGATTCAGCATAGGGTTCTTAACGCGTTGAATAAAGCCGCGTCTAAGCAGTACCAGCTGAAGGATCTTTTTAATTATTGATTATGAAACTCTCCGCCAGCCAAACAGTGTCCAGGGATCAACTCCCCGACCAGCTTGATATAAACGATGAATTCAAGTCGGCCTTTGATCTTATGGAGTATACCAAAGAATGCCTTTTCATCACCGGTAAAGCCGGCACCGGCAAATCTACCCTTTTAAAATATTTTAAAGCCAACACCGGCAAAAATATAATCGTCTTAGCCCCGACGGGTGTGGCGGCCATCAATGTCGGCGGCCAGACAATCCACTCTTTCTTCAGGCTCCCCCCAAAGATAATCCAGAAAGATGCCATAAAACGCCTGAGGGATAAAAGTTTGCTTGAAAATATCGATATGATAATAATAGACGAGGTATCTATGGTCCGCTCAGACCTTATGGACGGCATCGACTATTCGTTACGTCTCAACCGCGGTAGAATGAAGGCTCCGTTTGGCGGTATTCAAATGGTGTTTTTTGGGGATCTTTTTCAGCTTTCTCCTGTGGTTGAACATGAAGCAAGGCAGCTTCTGGAAGAACGATATACGACCCCTTATTTTTTCAGCGCTAAAGTGTTTGACTCCTGCCATATTAAGGAAATTGAACTCTCAACTATATATAGACAAAAAGACAGCTCGTTCATGGAGCTCCTAAACCGGGTCAGGAATAAAGAGCACACCGAAGAGGACCTGGGCATATTGAATAAGAGAGTCCAAAAAGGGTTAGAGATTTCTAAGAAAGACTCAACCGTGATTCTTACAACTACTAACAGCCTGGCAAACGCGATTAACCAGGATCGTTTATCAAAACTTCCCGGCAAAGAGATAGTGTATAAGGCCATGGCAACCGGAAGATTTGAGGAATCAACATATCCTACCGAATCATTATTGAGGCTTAAAAAGGGCGCGCAGGTAATATTGATCAAAAATGATCCCGACAAAAGATGGGTCAATGGCACGCTTGCCAAAGTCACCGCTTTATCGAAAGATTCGATAGTCGTCAATATCAACGGCCTGGCATGCGATATCCCCGTCATGAAATGGCAAAAAATCGAATATAGTTACAATGAAATTGAAGATAAGATAGAAGATGAAGTTGTTGGCGAATTTGCGCAATATCCCCTAAAACTGGCCTGGGCCATAACTATTCATAAAAGCCAGGGCCAGACATTTGATAAAGTGATCATCGACTTGGGGCATGGAGCCTTTACCCACGGCCAGCTATATGTCGCCCTTAGCAGATGCACTTGCCTGAGTGGAATAAAACTTAAGCGCCCGGTGCTCCACAGTGATATAATATTCGATAACCGCATCTATAAAGTAGACAGTTTACGTAACTTGTTATAAATAATATAGTTATATAACAAATAT
>JAQUSM010000130.1 GCA_028715095.1 Candidatus Omnitrophota bacterium | reverse complement strand
CGTACCCATCAGCAATACAAGCATGGGCAGGCCCCAGACATAACCGTCTACAGTATTAAGAAGTTTTTCAAGTATCTGCATTTATTTTAACTCACCGGTTACATCAATAATTTGCTGTTGTTTATCATCTATTACTATGGATTTTTGAGGAGCTCCTGGCGCGAGGCTAAATTTCTTCAGGTCCACCTTTTTCCAGGCGGTATTTTCATAAGTTTTATAATACAAAACAAGGTTTGTTAAATCTTTGATCACTACCCATTGGGCGTATCCTTCCATATGGACAAGAGGAGTGGGATTTTCTTTAATGGCTCCCTTAGGAATGTCGACAATGTTTAAAAGATGCTCTGCCAGATTTACTGCCTCAACTGCGTCTTTTGCAGGCAAAGCCGAATCCAAAGAATACGCCACGCGCACAAACCTGGACGGAGGAGTCCAATCGCCGGGCAGGCCAAGCAGGCCGCTGCCAACGCCGGTAGGTTCCAGTTTCAAACCGTTAAGCATCCTATCTTTTCTGTCGCGGGCATCCAGATTTATATAATTTCTCAAATTGGTAATCTGCCAGGGAAATTCCGGACGATTGGTCATGACTCCCAGCGGATTATCATATATCTTTACTTCTCCGTCTATAAATTCGACGACCAGATTCTTTCCGTTGGCATCATGCACGGCGATATGCATATATAGCTCTCCGCCTGCTTCTTTCAAATTTATGCCCGTAACGTTTATCTTAGGCAAAGCCTCTTTTACCTCATCCGCTGTCGCGAAATTTCCCATAATCCAGGAACCAAGGTTGCTCATGGTAACGAATTTACCCGGCTCTGCAGGCTGATACTTTGCGCCCGTAAACATCAACGCGTCAAAAGCAAGTCCCTTTTCATTAAATCCCTCTACATAGCAATTTTTAAGATTATAGGCATCCACCCCCAAGAAACCATATTTATTCGTCCAGGTTATACCTTTAACACCCTTATCATCAATACTTACAAACTGTTCCCCGCGAGGTACGATGACGACATTGGAATGAAGGTCTATGGGGAATTCCATGGAACGGCCGATAACCACGGTATTATCTTCGGCTTTGATCTGGAAATCAGTGCAGGCAAAAGATAGATTAGGCGCTGCTAAAGCGAAAAAGAAAACTGTCGCGATTAAAATTACTGCCTTTTTCTTTCCGTTCATTTATTTTCTCCTTTTTCAGGTTTAGTTTAGTGATTTGATTATAGCACTTTCAGGCAAAAATAATAGAAAAAGACATCTTGCCAGGGCTAATTAGCCTGCGGTTCTATTTACCTGTGCTTCGCCTGAATTCAGGCCAGGGGAAACTTTTGCCCGGGCAATCTGTCCTGGCTCCCCGGACCTGGCCATGCCCAAGGATGCATCCGTAGGAGATATTATAATATTTTCTTAATTTATTTACCAGGTAAGCCAAGGCCTCCATTTGTTTTGGGGTCGGTGTTTCGTTATTGAAATTTCCCACCAAACATATGCCGATTGCTTTTGAATTCATGCCGGAAGCTTTGCAATGGGAGCCATTCTCCTTTTTCAGCCATCTGGGAGAAACTTCAATCTGCCCGTCTTTTTTGCCTTTGCTGCCGTTATCAATTACAAAATGATACCCTAACCCATCCCAGCCTTTTAAGAGATGCGCCTTGTCAAAAGCCAGCGAGTTGCCTTCATCTGTAGCGCTGTGATGTATGATAATATACTTCCATTTATTGGATGGATAGAGCGAGACAACCGGCACAAGCGGAGCAGCGGCCGGGATCAAAAGGCACTGGCCTTTTCTTAAAACAGGCTCTTTTGAACTTATCCTGTTGGCGCGCAATATTTCATTTGAGGAGACATTGTACATCTTGCTGATCCGCCAAAGAGTCTCTCCGGGAGCAACGATATGGGAGATATCCTGCCTTGGGGCACAAACAGGAACTTGCGGCTGAAGTTGCCGGGTCTGCACCGGCTGAGGTTTAATTGGAGGCGTAGCACAAGAACTTAATATACATGTCAATATCAAGGATGCGCCGGAATATATAAATTTGCATGCTTTTTTCATAATGTATTTGTTTTGTAACAATATTATCTACAACAAGTTACATACACTGTCTACAGTTGGATGGTTTCAAGGTGCTCCCAGCGCTGGTTGGCCTTATCCAACTCGCGGGAAAGCTCCTCAGTCCTTGCTTCTGCTTTAGCTCTTTCCTCGGGGCTTTTCTGGTAAAAGTTAAAGTCCGCGAATAACGCGTAGAGGGCTTTTTGTTCCTCCTCCATTTTTTCTATTTTTAAAGGCAGTTCGGCTAATTCTTTCTGTTCTTTAAAGGTAAGTTTACGCGGGGTAACCGGCTTTGCTTTTTTTATCGGCTCTTTTTTAATTTTAATCTTTGGTGACGGTTCAGGGGTTTTCTCAGGAGGGCGCTGGCTTAACCAGTCGTCATATCCTCCGGGATATTCATTGACCACTCCGTTGCCCTCCAAGGCAATGGTTGAAGTAACTACGTTATTCAGGAATTGCCGGTCATGGCTGACTAAAAGCAAGGTGCCGTCATACTCCGAGAGCAATTCTTCCAGAAGCTCCAAGGTCTCGATATCCAGGTCATTGGTCGGCTCATCCATTACCAACACATTAGACGGTTTGGAAAAAAGCCGGGCAAGCAGCAGGCGGTTGCGCTCCCCTCCGGAAAGAACTTTGACCTTGGTCCGGCTGCGGTCCGGTGAAAAAAGAAAATCCTGCAGGTATCCCAGGATATGGCGGGGCTTGCCGTTAATAATTATGTTGTCGCCTGAATCATTGACATTCTCAGCCACAGTTTTTTCTTCATCCAGCTGCCCGCGCAATTGGTCGTAATAAGCAATCTCTAAGTTAGTGCCCAGGGTGACTTTTCCTCTCTGCGGCTCAAGTTTGCCTAAGAGAAGGCGTAAAAGCGTGGTCTTGCCGCTGCCGTTGGGGCCGATCAAACCGATTTTATCGTGGCGCATTATATTGCTGGAAAAATCCCGGATCAGGATTTTATCGCCGTAGCCAAAATACAGCTGGGCCGCCTTGATTACTTTGTGCCCGGAGAGGACTGATTTTTGAGTGCGCATGCGCACCATACCTTCTTCTTTACGCTGGGTCTTCTTCTCCTCTCTTAAACGCTCGAGGGCCTTGACCCTGCCTTCATTACGGCAACGCCGGGCCTTAACCCCCTGACGGATCCAGACTTCTTCCTCGGCTAACTTTTTATCAAAATGATTCCATTCCGATTCTTCAATATCCAATGCCGCCTGTTTACGGTCCAAAAAAGTTTTATAATCGCATGACCAGCTGAAGATCCTGCCCCGGTCAAGTTCAAGTATACGGGTAGCCAGGTGCGTCATAAACAAGCGGTCATGTGTGACAAAGAATACTGTGCCCGGATAACCAGCCAAGAAATCCTCCAGCCAGTTTATGGAATCTATATCTAAATGATTTGTCGGCTCATCCAGTAGTAAAACCTCCGGCTTTAACACCAGGGCCCTGGCTAAGAGCACGCGGCGCTTCTGTCCTCCGGAAAGAGTCTGAAAATCACTATCCGCGTCCAACTTCATCCGGGAAATAACATACTCAACCTGGTTATTCACATCCCAGCTTGCGGTGCGATCTAATTCTGCCTGCAGGTTATCCAGCTGGCGGAGTAATTCTTTGGTAT
Source organism: Candidatus Omnitrophota bacterium (assembly GCA_028715095.1). Lineage (GTDB taxonomy): Bacteria > Omnitrophota > Gorgyraeia > Gygaellales > Profunditerraquicolaceae > UBA6249. The sequence continues at coordinate 167 of JAQUSM010000130.1, read as the reverse complement.
GTTCAGTTTGCAGGCGATGGGTGAGTTTATGGTAGCGGCTTAAAAGATTGGCCTGCTCTCCCAGTCCGGAGAGGACAATATCATAAACATTGCCCTCCATCTGGACCGAGACTTCCTGAGGAAGATAGGCGACCCGGACACCTTTTTGAGATCGGAAGAGCGTCGTG
>JAQUSM010000129.1 GCA_028715095.1 Candidatus Omnitrophota bacterium | reverse complement strand
CTGTGTTTTAATTTTATTGATTCGACTTTTGGAGGCCACTATAAAACGCCGCTTGATAAATCCCAGATCTTTTTTAAGCAGCTCTCCCCTGTTTTTTAACAACCTGCCTAAGGCTTGGCCTTCCTTTTGCCGCGCTTTTAACAAATTTTCCAGCGCTTGCAAAAAAACAAATTTTAACCTGTCCCAGATATGCGCCCCGGCAGGCTTATTTTCTTTTAAGGACAAAACCCCCGGCAACCTGATTAAAGAATCCAGACTTAAACCATCATTAATCTTAAACTCCTTTTTCAGGCTATTAAATTCATGCAAATAGCTTTTCAGGAGTTTGCGGTTAACAAATATGCCCTGGGCCATTTGGCCTTTAACGTTGATCGCGCAATAAACCCTACCTCTGCGGATCCTGCTTTCAATCTCCCTTTTTAATTTATCCTCAAGAGAAATAAACCCTTCGGGCAGATGAAAAACGCTCTCGGTAAATTTATGGTTGGTGCACCTTAATTCAACGCTCAACCTGCCGATCGATTCGACCTCCTCCTCATGGCTGCCGAAACCGGTCATACTGCTGATCATTGGCTAAATCCTTTCTCTTTTAAGCCCAAGACCTGGCCTTAAACTCCTTGTGAACTATGTCCTGGGTTGCGTAAAGATCGACGATAATTTCTTCGGGAGAAAACCAAAGCTTGATCTCCCTCTCTGCTTCTGAGTCGTTGGAAGACACGTGAACAACATTCTCATAAACCCCGCTGGTCGTAATCCTTCCATAGGAGCCGCGGATAGAGGTTGATTCGGCTTCCTCGGGATTAGTCGAACCGGCTAAATCCCGGCATTTTTTTATCGCCTCATTCCCCCAATAAATAAGAGCCATAACTTTTTTCCGGTCATGCAGTTCGCCCTGCAAATATTTGATAATTTCGTTAAAAAACGGCTTATCCTTTAAATGTTTATAATGTTCTTCCGCCAAATTCTGGGTAACCCTTACCATTTTAGCGGCGACAATCTCAAGCTTGGTCTCCGACAAACGCGTAAGAATATTTCCGGTCAACGACTTTTTCAGCCCATCCGGCTTAATCAGAATTAAAACTGCCTGGTCCATTATTAATTTTCCTCCTTGTCCGCCGGTGCCTGAGGCTTGATAATACTGACTATCCGCTGCAGGTCCTGTGGTGAATAAAACTCAATATTGATGTGTCCTCGTTTCTTCCTTTTGCTGATTCTGACCTTGGTGGCCAATGCGTGCCGGAGCTGCTCCTCCAAAATCGCCACCATTGGATCACGCTGGCCAGGGCCGATATTTCTTTTTATCTGTTTCGGCCGGCGGCTCTTCAGTAAATTTTCAAGCTCGCGCACCGAAAGTCCCTTGGAAATAATCTCTTGGGCTAACCGGCGCTGCTGGTTAGCGTCATCAACTTCCAGCAAGGCCCTTCCATGCGCAAAACTAATCCGCCCTTTTTTCATCTCCATTTGAATTTCATGCGGAAGCTTAAGCAGCCGCAAGGTATTAGTGATCGAAACCCTGGCTTTACCGACCGCTGTAGAAATTTTTTCCTGCGTAATATTAAATTTGTCCATCAGGTGCTGATAGGCATGAGCTTCTTCAATCGGGTTAAGATTCTCCCTCTGAATATTTTCGATTAAAGCCAGCTCTAAAGAATCCTGATCGCTTACCTCGCGCACAATAACCGGGATTTCATTAACCCCCAGAGCAGTCGCTGCGCGCAACCTTCGTTCACCGGCGATCAGTTCGTAGGTGTCCCCTCTGCGCCTGACTAAAAGCGGCTGGATAACTCCTTTTTCCTTAATAGACTGAGTCAATTCATCAATGCCCTGTTGATCAAAATCTTCACGGGGCTGAAAAGGATTTGGCTTGATTTGTCCAATCTGAGCATAAACTATCTCCTCTTTCCTTACAGTAGCTCCGTCTATAGATTTTTCAGGGATTAGTGCTCCCAGGCCTTTGCCTAAAGCTTTTCTTTCCATAAAATCACTCCTTTTGTGTTTTTTGGTCTTCTGATTGGACAGGCAAACCTAAAATTTCCTTAGTCAGCTCTTCATATTTTTGCGCCCCCAATGAGTTTCTATCATACAAAACAATTGGTTTACCAAAGCTGGGCGCTTCGGTTAAACGGACATTACGAGGAATTACTGTATTATAGACCTTATCTTGGAAATGGCTCCGCGCCTCCTGAATTACCTCCCGGGTAAGGTTAGTCCGAAAGTCGGCCATAGTCAAAAGTACCCCTTCAATAAAAAGAGAAGGATTTAAATTTTCTTTCACAAGTCTAACTGTATTATGGAGTTGCGTTAATCCTTCTAAAGCATAATATTCACATTGGACGGGAATTATTACAGAATCAGCTGCGCATAATCCATTAATGGTGAGCAACCCTAAAGAAGGTGGCGAGTCAATGATTAAAAAATCGTAACTATCTTTTTCGGATTGCAAGGCTCTTTTTAATCTATATTCCCGGCCCAATGCCCCAACTAACTCCACCTCAGCTCCGGTTAAATCTAAATTGGACGGAGCAAGTATAAGATTGTCCACTATGGTTTTTTGAATTATATCGCTGAATTTTAATTCTTCCAGTAAAATATGGTAGGTGCTTTTTTTGATATCATGCTTATTAATGCCTATGCCACTGGTAGCGTTAGCCTGGGGGTCTAAATCAATAAGCATAACCCTCTTACCTGCCATGGCAAGATATGCGGCGAGATTAATTGAGGTGGTTGTTTTACCAACTCCCCCTTTTTGATTACATACGGCGATTACTTTACCCATTGATTAAACCTTTAAAATAGTTCCCCGTGGAACATCCCAGCACTTCTTAATTATCGCAAATCCGGATTCATTGTCAAGCGTTTTTAACGTTTGAATTAGACAATCCCATTATCAGGAATTACGCTTACACGTATCTTTGCCGGCTTAGCTCCAGCCATGCCAAAAAGCCCCTTTTTTTCTTCAGTCAGACTTTCTATTTTTACCCGGTTGCGAGGTAATTTTAACTCCTTTAAGGCCTTTTCAATTGCTTCTTCAACTGTTTTTCCTTCAGCTTCGATAGATTTTGCCTTAAATTTCATTTTGGACATTATTTTAGCCCCTCTTTCGAACTAACAGGTTGAATGTTAGTCTTCAGCTGATAAAAAAGCATTAGTAGGCTATTGACAAACCAATAAAGAACTAAGCCGGATGGCATTTGATAAAAAATTACGCCAAACATAACAGGCATGATAATGGACATTATTTTTTGCTGCTGAGCCGCCTCTCCGGTAGCCTGAACCGTAGAGAATTTTTGCTGGACAAACATCCCTATAGCCATTAATATGGGCAAAATATTGATTTGATTCCCTAAAAGAGGCAGTGATTTGTCCAATATAAATAACCGATCCGGAGAAGATAAATCCTTTATCCATAAAAATTCCGCCCCTCTTAGAGCAGTTGAACGTATCAAGGCCTGATAAAGTGCGAAGAATATCGGCATTTGTAATAATATGGGTAAGCAACCTCCCAAAGGATTAACTTTATGGGCTTTGTATAATTCCATAATCTCCTTATTGAGCCTCTGAGGATTATTTTTATATTCTTTACGTAAGGCTTCTATTTTGGGTTGTAAAATCTGCATCTCTTTCATTGAACGCATTTGCTTGATCGAAAGAGGGAACAAAGCAAAATAAATAGTCACACTAAGTATGATTATTGCCCAGCCCCAGTTGTGTACAATACTATAAAAAAATCCCAGGAGTTGCAATAAAATTTGGGCAATTATATCAAAGATCCCAAAGTATATAATTGATGTCCAACCTGAATTAATAGCATTTATTGAGATCGGAAGAGCGTCGT
>JAQUSM010000012.1 GCA_028715095.1 Candidatus Omnitrophota bacterium | reverse complement strand
CAACTTTCCCCCGCTATTATGAGCTTTACCTTAAAAAACAACGTAATACGGAATTTTCAACTCAGGATTATCTTGACCTGTAGCTTTACTTTAACTTAGCCTGGATAGACCCGTCATTCCGGCAGAAGGTCCCCGAGCTAAGAAAAGTGGCAGCCAAAGAGAGGTTTTTCAAGGAAGAGGACAAGCATATTGTTTTAGATAAGCAGCTGCTCATATTAAAAGAGATCATCCCTGCATACCGGCTTTTTAAAGAAAATAAGCAGATTGAAATAAGCGTTACTCCATATTACCATCCGATTCTTCCTTTATTGTGTAATACCAATATTGCCAAAGAGGCAAACAAGAAAACAAGCCTGCCAAAAAAAGAATTTAACTATCCGCTCGACGCCAAAGAACATATTGAAAGCGCGGTAGAATTCTACAAACAAAGATTTGGCGCATCCCCCCGGGGCATGTGGCCGTCGGAAGAAGCGGTAAGCGAACATATCCTGCCGTTTATCATTGAATCCGGCATAAATTGGATCGTTACAGATGAAGCAATCCTGTTCAAATCTTTAAAATTAAAAAGGCGCGACACTAAACTCCTGTATCAACCCCACCTTTTAAAAAGAAAGAAAGGACAGCTTAACATCGTTTTTCGCGACCGGAACCTTTCGGACTTAATAGGTTTTAATTACCACAGCATGAAAGAAACTGACGCGGTAAATGATTTCATGGGGCATTTAGAGAATATCAACAAGGCATTTAAGGGTAAGGATACTTTAGTTACCATCGCTATGGACGGAGAAAACGCCTGGGAATTCTTCCGCAATGACGGCCATGATTTCCTGGAATTATTTTATCAGCGGATTTCAGACAGCGATTTCGTAAAAACAACAACCATAGATGAGTATTTAAAACTTAGCCCCGCAAAAGCTGAAATCAAACGCTTAAGCGCAGGTTCCTGGATCTATGGTGAATTCGGAAAATGGATAGGCAACCCCAGTAAAGTAAAATGCTGGGAATGGCTGGCGGATGCCAGAAAAGCCCTGGAGCGGTCTAAAGAGGCGCCAGGCGGACTGGCCTGGAAACAAATGTATATTTTAGAGGGGAGCGACTGGTTTTGGTGGGCAGGAGAAGACCCCGATGGTTCATTTGACCGCCTGTTCCGGCTGCACTTGACTAATTTCTATAAATTGATTAAACAGGACGCGCCGACTTATCTAAACCCTTGACACAGCTTGGCTTTTGTGTTATAAAATAGATTCAAATGGACAAGAAAGAAATCTATGAGCATCTGGCGAATATTTACCTGGATGCCTCTTCTAAATCATCAAAGAAAAAACGCAAATCAAAAGCGTATCCAAAACCAATCCGTAATTTAATCCTCGTCGGATTACTGCTGGTTTTAGGCTTAGGCAGCGGTATCGCTTACTCCAACCTTAACTACCGTAATCATAACGCGCATATCGCCTTATTTTTATTCCAGGACACCGCTAAATTAAATTTTAATTTTGACCCCGCCAAAAAAGAAACTTTCTCGCTGGAACTTAAACAATTAAACCTGTCTAAATATAAAACTTTGGTTTTTGCGGCAAGAAAAACCAACCCTAAAGATATATTTGCTTTAAGAGTGGAGTTTATCAATCGTTTTAACGAAAAGTCGGAGATTTATATTAAAGATATCTCGGAAAAATGGAGAAACCATGAGATAAATTTAAGCCGATTTGCCAAAATCAACGATTGGGCTCAAATGAAAACCCTGTCTTTTACCGTCGAAGAATGGAACGCGAAAGAAAAATCCGGTATTGTTTATATAGATGATGTCAGAATGGTTAAATAATTAACCAAGAGAAGATAATTCTAAGGAGGAAACGCTCATGCGCATTATATCAATCGCTAATCAAAAAGGCGGCTGCGGTAAAACAACTACATCCATAAATTTAGCGGCTGCTTTAGCGTCTAATAACCGCAAAGTCCTGCTTATTGACCTTGACCCGCAAGCGCATGCGACCAGCGGCCTGAATATTAAAGCCGATTTAAGTATCTACAATGTACTCTCCAAAATCACGCATAAAAAATGCCAGCTGGAAGAAATCATCCAGAATTTAGGGGAGAATTTTGATATCGCGCCATCCAGCTTGATCCTGAGCACTTTAGAACAGGAACTAAGCGGCGAAATCGGCCGGGAAAGCCGTCTGCGCGATACCCTGACTGCATTTAAAAATAACTACGACTATATCTTGATTGACTGCCCGCCGAACCTGGGAATTTTAACCATTAACGCTATCCGCTCAGCAAGCGAAATAATAATACCGGTTGAAGCCAGCAGGTTTTCCCTGGAAGGCTTAAGCCAGTTAACCAGCATTGTCAACCTGGTCAAGGAAAGATTGAATCATGAAGTTGATTTTCGCGTTTTAGTCACTAATTTTGATTCACGCCTGCAGCATTCATTTAAGATGCTTGATAAAATTAAGACTGATTACAAGAATAAGATGTTTTCTAATATTATTCATGTGAACGTCAAATTGAAGGAAGCGCAGAATGAAGGCCTGCACGTATTTACCTATGATAAATACTGCCGCGGGGCAAAAGACTATTTCAGCCTTTCGCGTGAAATCATTACCCAGGAAAATACTCCTTCCAGGCAGGTTACTGAAAAAACCCTGGAGAAACGCATGAATGAAATCTTAAAAGAAACCCTGCCAAAATTAAACGAAGTCACGCTTACAGTTAAAGCCCCGGATGCTAAAGAAGTTTATCTGGCAGGCGAATTCAATAACTGGAAATTGGATGAAAACAGCCGTATGACCCAAAATAACGGCAATTGGACTAAAAGCATAAATCTCAACAACGGAAAATACCGGTATCGCTTTGTAATTGACGGGAACTGGTCCGAAGATCCCGGTAATCCGCTAAAACAAGTAAACCCATACGGCACCATGGATTCTTTATTAGAAATTAAAAAGTAAGGCTATTATGGAAAACCCTAATGATGAAAATATAGTACGCGAAGGCAAATTCTTCGCCATAATTTCGTATGTTTGTTTCCTTTGCATAATTACCCTGATCCTGAAAAAGGATAACAAATTCGCGCTTTACCATGCCAAGCAGGGCCTGGTACTTTTCGTCATGGAGGTTGCAGCCTTTATACTATCAATAATACCTTTGTTAGGCTGGTTAATCGGGGTATTTGGCTACGCCTTATTCTTCTTAATATCCATCTGGGGTATTATGCAGGCTGCTTTAGGCATATACTGCCGCATACCGGTTATAACCGCAATATCTGAAGAGGTAATCCTTTAAACTTTGTAAAGGAGGTGTCGCTATGGCTTTGAAAAAGAAGTTGAGCACCCGCAAGTCCTTGCGCAAACCACAAGGGAAAAAAGTCAAGAAAGCGGCTAAAAAAGGGGCCAAAAAAACAGTAAAAAAGACCCCAAAAAAACTTTCAATTAAGAAAAAGACCACTAAAAAAAGGCCCGCATCAAAGAAATTGGTTAAGAAGCAGGAGGGTAAGCTTGTTGGTTTAATCACTCATTATTTCCCTCATGTGCAGGCCGCGGTAATTAAATTAAAAGAACCTTTGGTAATGGGTAATACGGTAAAGATAAAAGGGTACACCACCGACCTTACTCAAATTATAACCTCAATGCAAATAGACCGGGTAGACATCTCAAGCGCCAAGAAGGGTGATGAAATCGGCCTTCAAGTCAGCTCCCGGGTTAGGCAAGGCGACAAAGTCTATAAATTATAAACTCCTAGGGCCTGTTGAGCACAAGCAGGCCCTAAAAAATAACCATTTATAAGTAAGTACCCATAATAAATACCAATTGACTGCGAGTAGGTACTCATAATAAACCCGGCGTTAAACGTAGGTAAAACTAAGTAAATGCGTCCTCGAGGAAGGCCCAGAAAATACAGGATAGTCAAAATAGACCCTAAAATCAGCCAATTTAGCCCCAGAGGCAAGCCTGGAAGGCCTGATGAGGTAGAGCTTAAAATTGATGAATTTGAGGCCTTAAGATTAGCAGATTACCAGGGATTAGCCCAGAAAGAGGCAGCTAAATCCATGCGTATATCCCAGCAAACCTTTAGCCGGATCCTTAGGAGGGCCCATAAACTAATTGCCCAGGGATTAACTACCGGATCATTAATTAGAATACAAGGCGGCCAGTATATAATCAGCACAAAAAGTACTCTACCAGAACCTACCATATAAACCTCCTAAAAATAAACCTCAAAAACCCTTAAAAGCTTATTTTAAATCATTACAGCGCGCGCTTTTGCCTTGCCAGTCAACTTCCTATAATATATCTTATGTTAACTTGCTAATCTTGCGTAAGTGTCTTTAAGTCATTGGAGGATAGTGGGTTAGTTATGGCTGTTTTTTACCTGTGGAAAATGCGTTTCTTCTTTACTCAAACTTACCGCTATTCTATAAGTTTGACAGTTGTAGGAAACTTTATATATGTGGATATAAGGATTTTTTGTGTTTAATTGAAGATTTTCTTAGCGGGTTAAAGCGGTAATCGCGGGATAAATTACCCCATCCCCAAAGCGGTTATTTATGCGATCCAGGGCCTGAATAAGCCCCTCTCTGCGTATTTCTTCGCTAAGTAAAGGTTGATAGCTGTTCCAAGAAAGACCCCTGCAAGTAACCCCAATTGCCCGGATTTTGGGGTGGTCCTTAAGTAATTTTGACATTATTTTAATGGCCCTTTGGCAAATCTCATAGCCATCATTAGTTGGTGTCTGGTGGGTTCTTTGGGCCCCAAAATCGCCAATTTCCGGACCATTTAGCCAAAGATGAACAGTTGTACTGGTTAGATTTTGCTGCCTAAGCCTTGTGGCAACCATTTCAGACAACAGCCTGATCCAGGCCTGGATAACCTGGGGGTTTATTTGATTTTTGGGCAAAGTATATGAATGGCTTACCGATTTGGGCTTTTCACTAGACTTACCGGAATCTTCATCAAACTTACCGGGATTATTATCAAAAAATCCCGGTAAGTTTAGGTATAAATCCCAGCACGTTTTTAGGCCTTTGGCCATTAGGATCTGGCCGTTTTTCCCACCCATACCACAGAGCTTATCCAGGCTGGCTTTACGTAAAGTTTGTTCAAAGTTTGAATCATCAATCAGGGTTAAGCCATCCGGCTTATTTAGCTTGGAAGCCAGCTTAGCCAATAGCCAATTTTTAGCTATTCCCACTGATGCGCTAATGTTAAAGTTTGCATATATCTGCGCTTTAATTTCTTTACCCAAACTTACCGGGTTTAAGTGCCCGTTCCCGGAAAGATCCAGCTGGAATTCATCAATTGAAGCATAATTTAAGGGCAGTTTAAATCCCTTAAGAAGCTCAAAAATCTGCTCCGAAGTCCAGATATATTTAGCTTGATCAGCTGCCACAAATTCCAACTTGGAGTAAATACTATAAGCTCTTTTGGTAGGCATACCGGAATGGATTCCTAAGGCTTTAGCCGCGTAATTTGCCGCGCAAACTACGGTGTGCATTCTATTGCCGCGCGAGCCGACAATCAAAGGCTTGCCTTTAAGCCTGGGGTTAATTGCCTCTTCAATTGAAGCAAAAAAAGCATCCATATCAACATGTAAAATCATACCTTAAAAGGATTTTCTATATCAGATCTTATTGAATTAATTTGTCAATCTGCCAGCGGAAGGTGGAATTATTAAAAGATATCTGGTACATTGAGCTTGCGCAAAGCACGGAAAAATAATTGATCAATGCCTGGCCGATGCGTTCCTGCCAATTATAGGTAATATTATCAATGACATATTCTTTGCCATGCCAGACAAAACTTTTAGGGAATATCCTGGCATGCTTAAAATTAACCAGGACTTCAATGCGCTCATTTAAGGCATCAGGGTTAAAGCCGCATTTTTCCGGTTCAAACCTGTCCCAACGGGCCTTAGGGCTAAAACTATTCTGATTCATCGGCACCAAAATTAATATTTCCTGATTACCGTAAGGAGCTTGCCGATAACTTTGAACTCTTCGAAAATTGGGGGGTAATTTGTATTCGCAGCTTCCAGATGGAACTTGCCGGCGCGATTTCGCAGCCTTTTTAAAGTAACCTCATTATTATCCAGTAAGGCGGCAACTATATCGTTATTGTCGGCATTGGGGCGTTTCTTAATAATGGCTATATCGCCATCAAGGATGCCGGCATCAATCATACTGTCGCCTTTAACCCTTAAAGCGAACACATCATCAAATCCTAAACGGCCAAGAAACAAATCATCGGCATCAACATAACCCTGGATTTCTTCATAAGCCAGATTCGGCTTACCGGCCATTATGGTGCCGATTATAGGTATTTTAAAAGATGCCCGTTCGGTCAATTCAATTGCCCTGGACTTATTATTCATACGCCTCACCAAACCTTTCTGCATTAAAGCTTTTAGATAATCCCTTACTGTACCGGTGGATTTAAACCCCAGCTCCTCTCCTATCTCTCTGATTGTAGGAGGGAGCCTCTCCCCTACCCGTTTTCGGATAAAATTAAGCACCTTTTCCTGTTTTGGCGTCAGATACGTCTTCTCTTCCATGGGCATAGATATACCACACATTTGTGTGGTTTGTCAAGAAAAAAAAACAAACCACCCATTTTATTGCCAAATTAATTAGAAGTCCCGCTGAAGATAATAAAAAGAGTCGTTGCCGCAATAATAACCATAACTATTAATAAGTGAAAAAAATACTTATGTTTTATGATCCTTTCAATCATTATTTACCCTCTTGCGCGCATACATTCTTGCGGATATCCCCTAATTTCCCGAAACAAACCAGACTATCGCCCAGGATAATTTTAGTCTCTATGGGAGGGTTGGGGGTTACCTCTCCCGCTCTCTCTACCGCCAGGAGCAAAATATTAAACCTGGGCAGATCAGCTTCCCTAAGGCTCTTATTTAAAATCGGGCTATCTTTACAAACTTCGATCCTGGAAACGCCATAACCGCCGGTTGCCACAACAAGCTCCTCAAAAGAAACCGCCTTGATAATCTCGTTCTTAATTATGTGCGCCCTTAGAATATCAGTCAATTTTACAGCCAGCCTAGAATTAATAACAATCCTGTATATTGCATATACCCCTAAAATAATAATTACCAGGTTTATCCAGGGCACCAGCTTCCCCGGGATAATAGAATTTATAAAAGGAACCTTATATATGGTCACCAGATCGGTCCTTAATGAATTGGCAAAAGTGGCAATTAATGTTACAAAACCGGCATGCCCTAAAACAATAAGCACAGAAGCTATCTTTCTTCTCTGGGGGTTGTTGGTAACCAGTTCGGATTCCCGGGTAGTAAATCCTGTACCGGTAAAACATGATAATGCCTGAAAGGTAGCCAGGGGCCAGGGAAGGCCGGTTAATTGAAAAGCGATAGCCCCGATCCTCACTGTAATAAACGACACGCCGATAACAAACAGGAATAATAATAAATTCATCACTTTTGGGCGTTATCTAAGCTTTGAAGGGCATATTCCGGTTGCATAATCGGCTTAGAATAAGAAGGGATTAAAAAGGTTGCCGTATCATATATGCCTGATAAAGCCCTGAATAAAGTTGTAAATAACCCCTCGGCTGTCCCAATAAAAAAACCAAAGATTTGCCCTTTTTCGTCAGCGACACTAAGCATGCTCGCAGGCAATTCCACCGGGCAAGTAACAATATTTATCAGGCCTCTCTCCAGTTTATGTACAGGCGTCCCTTCCCATCTGGAATCTTGCTCGCCAAGCTCCGCTCTCAAGATTCCTGAAGAGTTAAATAAAATAACCGCGGTCAAACAAAATATATATAAAAATCTCATGCTCCCTCCCGCTCCTTAAACTATTTCAGTTCAGCTTTTATTTGTCTTTCTGCTTCAAACCAATCTGCCCAATCATTGCCCGGCACGGATCCCCTTTTTTCATAAAGTTCCTGCGCGCGCCTGCGGATCTTATCCGTAATACTCTCCCCAAAAAGAAGTGCCGAACCTTTCTTTTTATTTTTCCCTTTAATTGCCATACCTTAGTCCTCCTCTTTTTCCCAGGCATCAATGAATCTTTTAACTGCCCGGGTAATAGACTTAAAATCACCTTTATCCAGCCAATCCCTTCTAAAAACGCTGGCGCCAAAAGATACAGCGCTGGCGCCGCTGGAGAAATATTCCTTCAGGTTGGAAGGAGTAACGCCGCCGCAAGCCAAAAGCTCTATGTTACCAAAAGGGCCTTTAAGCTCGCGGAAATATTCGGGGCCAAATAACTTTGCCGGGAAAACCTTGACCATGGTAGCGCCTGCGTCATGCGCCAGATATATTTCCTGGGGGCTAAGCGCTCCGGGGAAAACAGGTATTTTATTATTTACGCAATATTTTACGATATCATTAATCAGCACCGGCATGACAATAAAACTTGCGCCGCTTTCTAAGGCTGATTTTAAATCCTGCATCGTAAGCACTGTCCCTGCGCCCAGATTTAAACGGTTCCCGCAGGCTTTTTTTGCTTTGCGGATTAATTCCGGGGCGCCCTCAGTATTCATGGTTATCTCCAGAGTTTCAAGGCCGGCGCAAATTACCGACTCCACCAATGGCTCAATAATATCAGCCTTGGCCCCGCGCAAGATACCAAGAATTGGTTTTTTCTTAAAATTGGCTATATCCATGATAAATTATAAACCTCATTCTTCTGCTTCGCTGAGCAAGCTCTCATAGTACTCGCGGTAATTCTCTTTTTTATCACTTTCCCGCAAAGCAATCGCTGTGCGCGGATGCTCATCGAGAATTCCGGTTATCGCATAGGGGATAAAATAACCCCATTCTATCTTCTTCTGTAAGGGTATAAATTCTTTGGAAATAACATCCAGGATCGGGCGGATATCATATTTAGGATTTTTCAAGAACCCCAATATTAATTCCGTGGGACAATTACCCGCGGCCCTTCCTAAACCAAAAATAGAACCATCCACATAATTAGCGTCATGGATGATCGCCTCAATAGTATTGCCGAAGGCAAGCTGCTGGTTATTATGCGCGTGCATCCCGACCTCCTTGGTCTTCAGGATGTTCTTTGCTTTCTTAACCAGGAACTCAGTTGTTTCCTGATATAAAGAACCAAAACTGTCTACGATATATACGATCTGCGCCTTGCATTCTTTTTCTAACTGCTGCAAGCACTCTGTAAGTTCATTATCAAGGGCCCGGGATATTGCCATGATATTTACCGTAGTCTCATAACCTTTATCCGCAAAATGGTTTACCAGATATATCGCCTTATCCACATCTTTAACATAAGTGGCGACCCTGATCATATCCACGGGGCTGTCCTTCTTGGGCAAAACATCCTCTACATCTACCCTATCCACATCAACCATAACTGAAATCTTGGTCTTGGATTGGATCCCCTCAATTACCTTCCTTATATCTTCATCATCGCAGAATTTCCATTTACCAAACTCTTTGGTGCTAAAAAGCCGCCTGGAATTCTTGTAACCTATCTCCATATAATCTATGCCTGCTTCTGAAAGCGCCTTGTAAACCCCGCGCACAAAATGCAGGTCAAAATCATGTTTATTCATCAATCCGCCATCCCTGATTGTGCAATCCAAAACCTTGATCTTTTCCCTGAACATCAACTCCTCCTCTTTAATACCACAATCAAATTATACAGCTTCAACCGCTATAATTCTATCAAATCGTAATCGAGAGATCCCAATCCTATATCCTGGGCATACTCAAGCTGCCTTAATCCGTTCCCCTCGGGATGGGTTGCCTTAAAAATATCCTTGCCGCAGGACTTATTTACCAGGTCAAGGCTCGCTTTGTCTATGCTTACAGGGTCATTAGAGGCCAGTATCCCGACATCCGGGGCAATGCGCGGATTCTCCATGCCCCAACAATCGCATTCCTTGTTGATTTTAACCGCAAAGTTTATAAATCCTGTTTTATTCTTTCTGCCCTTAAGCACGGCCAGGGAATATTCAACCATTTTATACTGCACCTTATCTCCGGCGTTAAAATCAATAAACATCGCCATAGTCGGACAAACAGCCAGGCAGCTTGCGCAACCAATGCATTTTGAACTATCCACTATTGATTTCTTGTTCTCAAGATGAATCGCGCCTGCCGGACAGATTATTTCGCATTCGCCACAACCTATACATCTATCGGAATGGACAACAGGGGCAACATCGCAATGCTGAGCAAGCTTGCCTTCTCTTGAAGCACAACCCATGCCGATGTTCTTTAACGCGCCTCCGAAACCGGTCAGTATATGCCCTTTGAAATGACTGACTGCAACCAATGCGTCCGCCTCAACAAAGATGCGGGCAAGCTTGGCGCTCTTGATGTACCTCTGGTTAATCTCTATGGCAGCTACGTTTTCTTTTTTGGCGTCATCCGGGATAATTACATCTACGCCGGTTATTTCTTTTGTAAAACCATGTTCATAAGCAAGCTTTAGATGATCGCATGAGTTCAGCCGCCGGCCGCGATAAAGTGTGTTTGCGTCTGATAAAAATGCGCTGGCTCCCCTGCCGGCGATCTCATCGCAGATTACGCGCAAATGTTCGGGCCTTACAAAACCGGTATTCCCTTCCTCGCCAAAGTGAACCTTTACCGCCGCTTTGTCTGTTTTAGAAATAAAATCAAAAACCCTGCTTTCATCCAATAAAATTTTAAGCTTATCATTAATTACCTGAATATCGTCGGCATTTCCTGCCGGGATAAAATATACTTTACTTTTCATAACCTGGCTCTCCTTCATCGATCTGCCTGCCTATGGCCATCAAATAACCCCTGGCTCTCTCAGCAAGCCTATAGCGGTAAACAATCTTCCAGAATTCCCGGCCATGGTTCGGCTCTATCAAATGCGCCATTTCATGGATTACAACGTATCTCCTGACCCACTCCGGCATCAGGCCTATTTTATGCGATATGCGGATTCGGCCGGAACTATAATTACAGCAGCCAAATTTACTATTCTGGGTAGTAACATATTCTATGGATTCAATCCTTAACTTATTGTCGAAATACATCTTGTTAAGCCTGCCGGACAAATCCGAAAGATTACGCTCTTTCCCCAGCTCTTCCTTAAGCCTCTTCCTGGCGAATTTTAATTTAAAACCAGCGACAATTTTATCCAAACGCTCCTGGGAAAGCATTAAGGGCGCGCTAACCAAAAGCGAATCTTGAACCAAACGCGCGCTTACTGTACGTAAGCGCTTCTTGCTGCGGGTTATCTTTACTTCCATGTTTAAGGAATAGCTTAACCGTTATTTTTTAAGTATTATAACACAATTAATGTGTAGTTTTATACAATTCGTGACGCTGGGTAGTAATTTGTTCATTGGCAAGATATTCGTCAAAACTGGTATCCATCCGGTCAATATACCCTTTAGGGCCAATCTCAATAATCCGGTTAGCTACAGTCTGTACCAACTGATGGTCATGAGAAGAAAACAAAATTGTGCCGCGGAATTTCTCCAGGCCCCGGTTTAAAGCAGTGATTGATTCCAGATCAAGATGGTTAGTCGGTTCATCTAAAATAAGCACGTTAGGACAAGCTACCATCATGCGCGTTAGCATGCATCGAGCCCTTTCGCCTCCGGATAAAACATTTACCGGCTTAAGCGATTCCTCCCCTGAAAAAAGCATGCGGCCCAGGAAGGCGTGGATAAATTCCTTATCAGTATTGGCTGAATATTGCTTAAGCCAATCAGCAACACTTAACTGCGCATTAAAAAATGCGGCATTATCCCTGGGGTAATAGGCCCGCTTGGTTGAAAAACCCCATTTAAAACTTCCGCTATCAGCCTGGGCTTCATTCATCAAAACCTGAAAGAGCACTGTCTTAGCCAAATCATTTAAGCCTACAAAAGCAATTTTATCCCCCTTCTGAACGGTAATATTCAGCCTTTCAAACATCTGCTGCCCTTCAACTGCCTTAAACAGATTGGAGATACTCAACAGGTCATTTCCAGCCTCACGTTCCGGTTCAAAATTAATATAAGGATACTTACGCGAAGACGGTTCTATATCCGGTACGGTAAGTTTTTCAAGGATCTTTTTTCTGCTGGTAGCCTGGCGTGATTTAGAGGCGTTATTGGCAAAACGCATAATAAACTCTTTTAACTCCTTGCGCTTCTCTTCTATCTTTTTATTCGATTCACTGCGTTGCCGCGCGGCAAGCTGGCTTGCTTCTGACCAAAAAGTATAATTTCCGGGATACAGGTGGATTTTACCAAAATCAATATCCGCGATATGAGTGCATACTTTATCCAGAAAATGGCGGTCATGCGAAACAACAATCGCGGTATTTTCGAAATTACACAAAAATTCCTCAAGCCACATGCTTGATTCAACATCCAGATAGTTAGTAGGTTCATCTAACAGGAGGATATCAGGATTTCCGAATAAAGCCTGGGCTAATAATACCCGCACCTTCTGGCCGGCTTCAAGCTGCTTCATTTGCGCTGTATGCAGCGATTCTTCAATACCCAGTTCGCTTAACAGTTTGGCCGCTTCGGATTCCGCGTTCCAGCCTTCCAGCTCAGCAAATTCCCCCTCAAGTTCCGATGCGTAAATACCGTCGGCATCCGTAAAGGGAGATTTGGAGTACAATTTATCTTTTTCAACCATAATCTCATAAAGCTTTTTATGCCCCATAATGACTGTAGTCAAGACAATATAATCATCAAAAGCGAATTGGTCTTGTTTTAATATGGATAGCCTTTTCCCTGGAAGGATAGCAACCTCTCCTGCGGACGAATCAACTTCTCCGGAGAGAACTTTTAAAAAAGTGGATTTACCCGAACCATTGGCGCCGATTAATCCGTAGCAATTCCCAGGAGAGAAAACAATGTTTACGTTAGAAAAAAGCTTACGCTGCCCGAATTGTACCGATACATTATTTACAGAAATCATATATTTTTTAGGTTGGTATCCGAAAACCGGTAAAAGAAGGTTGTTTGGGGACAGGCTGGATCAGCTAATCCAATTTTTAAAACCTATGTATCAACTTCCAGTAATCCGTATATTCAGCTTCGGAGATCTGGCCATTCTTATCTTTATCAATTTCTTGGAAATATTCCTTAAATTGCGAGTTGGATTCTTCCTGGGTAACCTTACCGTTCATATCTTTATCCGCCGCCTGTTGCATTTTGGTTGTATCCGCTGCTAACTCCCCTGCGTCAAGATCCCCGCTCTTATCTTTATCTAACTCATTAAATTGTTCTTTCTGATATAGCTGCATCTCATCAGGGGTAACCATGCCATTCTGGTCCCTATCCATTTTCTGGAATTCCGTAATAACCTGCTGGGTAGGATCCTGCTGCGCGAAACCATTAATACCGCTAAAAAATATAATACAAAAAGCTGCAATGCTAATCTTAACATATTTTATCATTATCTTGTCCTTTCAATTTGTATATATTATAGCATAATTAACTTATAAACAACTCCAATTTTTTCATGCGCGGAAAACGCTTGATCTCCGCTTCCCTTATTAAAGCCTGTGGCCTGGTTCTAACCCTTTCGCTATGCATCAGTTTAACCGGCGCCCTATACCTGGTAAACCGGCAGCCATTTCCGCTGTTATGCTCTTTAACCCTGCGTTCTAAATCTTTAGTAATGCCGGTATAAAGCAGGTTGTCTTTGCACTCGATAATATAAACATACCAAGACATAAAATTCTTACAATCCAAATAGCTTCATTTCTTTTGATACAGGCCGATTAATTCGGCCTTATCCAATAAATGGGCGGCAATCTCTTTTTCCAGCTCAGTCTTGCTCATCCCCTCCCTTGGATTTAACATTTTATCCAAGGCATAGACTTTAAAAAAATAGCGGTGCGTTCCTGTTGGCGGGCAAGGGCTGGCATAACCTAACTTGCCTAAAGAATTAAGTCCTTGTTTTCCGGGGATAGTATTCTCGCCTATGCGATTGGTAACCGGGATATCATAAAGTACCCAGTGCACAAAATTACCGCTGGGAGCATCAGGATCATCCATAATCAAAGCCAGGCTTTTAGCATTCTCAGGAATACCTTCAATAATTAACCCGGGATTTATACCCTTGCCCTGACAAGTAAATTTCTGAGGAATAAATGTTTTATGCTCAAATTCGGGGCTGGATAACCGCATATTTAAGCCTCCTTCCGCATTAATTCCTGATGATAACAACACAAAACCACAGAAGATAAAAATAACTTTTTTGAATATTTTATTCATTTACCCTCGGGAGCCTAACTTAGGTTTTCCTGGTCCGGCGCCTGGTCCGCCTTTTGGCCCGGGAGGATTAACCAACACAGGTTTTTTATCAGGCGAAGCCCCTGGACCGCCCTGTGGCCCGGGTTTGTTTTCCCAATTAGTGCCTGGTCCGCCTTTAGGC
>JAQUSM010000128.1 GCA_028715095.1 Candidatus Omnitrophota bacterium | reverse complement strand
TTTTGACATCAGCATAGGGGTTATGTTAGGAGGGAGTATTTTTACAACCCTATATAAAGAGTATAAGCGGAATCAATACCATCCTGTGCCATAAATTAACGGTTTAAGTAATTGCAGCAGAAATAAGTCATAAGAAAGGCGAAGCTCACTCAATTGGGGGAGCCAATCTTCTAAAAGCCCTTGCAAATAAATTAGTTGCGAGGGTTTTTATTTGGTATAAAATATTGTTATGGAGAAATTATTTACCAACGGCCCAGCTTATTTCTTTGTTTTTTTAATTTTATTTTGGATGGCAGTATGTTTTTTAATCTCCCTGTTTTCAGGATGGAGAGAATTGGCTCTTTATTATCCCTATAAAGGTCAAACCATAAACAGAAAGTTTCATCTGCAAAGCGGCAGCATGCGATGGCTAATGGGATATAGAAATTGCCTGACGATTGGGGTATCGCCTGAAGGTTTTTATCTGGCTATTTTGTTTCTATTCCGCATCGGCCATCCACCAATGTTTATCCCCTGGAAAGAGATTAAGATTAAAAGAAAGAAAATAATTTTTGGGTTCAAAATGCTCGAATTTAGTTTTAACCATTTGCCGGCAGTTTCCTTGATGATCCCGGCAGGACTGGAAAATTTACTTACGCAGGCTGCCGGCGGTCGTTTGCCTTTTGTAGGCGAATTTAACTGCCGCTGAATAAATTGCGCGGTTACAAACGTGGTTAGCGGTGGAGGGAGCCGGTATTTACCCCTTGCGGCCATTTCTGTTGTAGGGGTTATTAAAGGAGGTCAGGATGGATATCGCTTCAACATTATTATGGATTCTTGGTGTTTTGAACTTTCTTGGCGGTGCTGCCCTTGGGATACCTCAAATTGCACAGGGAAAATCAGTGGTATTCCCATTCTATATCCTTGTTCTCGGCATAGCTGCTTGTGTTACAGGCTATTTTCTTAGGAAAAAACAACGTTCGGCAGCAATAGCGGCTATTATAGTCAGCGTTTTATTATTTATCTCCCCTCCTTTCATTGGGTTAATTTTAGGGATAATTATTATAATTCTTATAGTAACGAGGTGGAAAGAATTAATTCCCTAAGCCCGGGCTAGAAATATGTATAGGCCGTTTTCCCGGAAAAGTTATGTTAATGAATTATCAGGGGGAAAATGAAAGAATTATTCGAAGGCCAGTTTGATTATATTTATTTCTTTTATGGGCTATCTTTTTTTCTTCTAGGTGTTATATGTTTTAGCATCGACAAGCCCAGGCTGCACAAGATCCCGTGGAAACTGCTGGGTTTATTCGGCATAACGCATGGATTAAGCGAATGGCTGGAGATGCTGCAGATTGTCTACGGAAAAGTTAAGCTGTTTTCGGTACTTAATTTATTTGTTTTAGCCGCTTCATTTATTTTTCTTCTTGAATTTGCAAGGGTCGGATTTTATAGGATCAAGGGCAAGATTATAGGAATATGGGTGTATGTACCCATCTTGTTATTGCTTCCTTTGGCCTACAAATTCGGCATAGACGGCTGGAGTATTACGATTCGTTATTTTCTGGGTTTTTCCGGAGTATATTTCGCCAGCCAGATAATTTATGAATTCTATAGAACAGATCTCAAGGGTAGCCGCTCCCTGGTATTCCTCAGCGCGACGATGGTTCTATACGCTGCCTTGACCGCTTTAGTTGTGCCTAAGGCGCCATTTTTCCCCGCCAATATCATAAACACCGAATCTTTCTATCGTTTATCCGGCATGCCTGTTCAATTGGTGCGCGGAATTATCGCTTTATGCATGGCAATAATAGTCTGGTATTATTCGGCTACTCCTTCCGGCATTAAATATAGCCCTCCGGCGCATTTTATCCGCTTTCTGCCTACAAAATGGCTTATCGCCCTCACGGTCATAATCCTCATAACTGGCGGGTGGATGTTTACCAATTATCTGGATTATTACGCAGGGATCAGAATAATAAAAAATACCAAGGCTAGGGCAGATTCCCCATTGAACAGGCTGATAAAGGAACTTACCTTGTTGAGCAAGGTTACTGTTTCGATGAGCAAGATATCGGTAATAAGGGAGGCGGTCTCGGATAAACAGCAGCAAAATATAGAAAAGGTAAAAGAAGTCCTTAACCAGCATAAAGATAAATACCATGCATTAAGTTCCATGCTTTTGGATAAAAAGGGCATGGTTATCGCCTCTGTTACAAGTGAGGGGATGCCCACGGAAGATAACCGCCTGTATTCCGGTAAACCTTATTTTAAAGATGCCCTGGGCGGGGATAATGGATACTATTTTGATCTCGGGACTAAATACAATGAACGCAAGTATTATGTCAGCTATCCGGTGAAGAATAAATACGGGGATATTGCCGGAGTTATAACCCTGACAAAGAATATTCAAGCTGAACCAATTCTGCATTACCGCCTTTTGAGTATAGTGGTTACTTTCTTTGTCTGCTGCCTTGCCATAATCTTTTTTATAACATTAAGGCACAGGGAAGATTTCCTTGATTTAGTCGAAAGGGCCCATACCGAATTACTGACAGTCGATAAAATGAAATCGGATTTTATTTCAATAGTCTCGCATGAACTGCGTACCCCGCTTACCTCTATCAGGAATGCTGCCAGCATCCTGTTAAAAGGAGGCATAGCTAAGCGTCCGGTAAATAGCAATGAAAAGGAACTGCTGAATATAATTATGTCTAATGTTGACCGCCAGGCAAAGATGGTAAGCGACCTTTTAGACATTTCCAAGATCGAAGAAAATCTTATCTCCCTTGATTTTAAGCTTACGGATATGTGCGCATTAGCGCAGAAATCAATTAAATCTTTACAGCCGCAAGCCGAGGCCAAAAAAATAAATATGCTTTTTGTTCCCGATATAAAAGAAGCCTTTGCCTCAATTGACCCGGATCATACACTCAGGATTATTGATAACCTTATTGTCAATGCAATTAAATTTACTCCCGAAGGCTGAAAGATAACTGTAAAGGTTGAAGAATCTGCCGTGGAAGTTAAAGTTACCATTTCGGACACGGGTATAGGTATTTCAGAGGCGGATCAGGAGAAATTATTCAGTAAATTCTACAGATCATCCGACGTCAGGACAAAAGAGCAGATTGGCTGGGGTTTGGGCCTGGCGATCACTAAAAGTTTGGTGGAGCTTCAGGGCGGTAAGATAGGCCTGGAATCGGAGTACGGCAAAGGGAGCTCATTTTATTTTACAGTCCCCGTGATGAGGGCATATAACCATGAGAAAAAAGATACTGGTAGCTGATGATGAACCGGATATAGCCAGGACAATTTCAATCATGCTTGAGTCAGAAGGCTATGATGTCATTACGGCTGGAGACGGCCAGGATGCCATCAATAAGGTTTATACCGATTGCCCGGATTTAATTATACTTGACCTGCTCCTTCCGCTGGCCGATGGCAGAGAAGTTGCCTCAACCTTAAAGATTGACCAGAGGTCCAGGAATATCCCGATTATTTTTATCACCGCGCAAACACAGAAAAACGATAAGGAGGCCTTGAAAAATTCTCCCGCAGAATTTTGTATCTTTAAGCCCTTTGATTTGGATGTACTTAAGGACAGGATAGAAAATATCCTTAAACCGGCATAAAGGTAATGATAGGCTAAACCAGGAGATGGCGATGAAGAACAAGAAAAGAGTTTTGATTATTGAAGATGATAAAGACATCAACCGCACGCTTTGCCTGCGCCTGCAAATGGAGAATTTTGAGGTAATAACCTCATATGAGGGGTATGAAGGTTTCTATAAAGCTGTAACCCAGCATCCGGACCTTATTATACTTGATTTAAAATTACCAGGACTGCCGGGTGAGGAAATCTGCAAA
>JAQUSM010000127.1 GCA_028715095.1 Candidatus Omnitrophota bacterium | reverse complement strand
TTCAAGCAAGGCCTTACGTACTACCGCCCGGATAACCGGATTTAATCCCGGGCAATCTCCTCCACCTGTCAAAATCCCAATCTTTGCCATTTCCTTGATCCTCCTTTATACTCTTCCATACCCGCTAAAAGGTATTGCCGACGGGTCTTCTTTGTCAAAATCTCTTTTTTTACGGCTATCCTTTTCATCGTGTGCAATCTTTGATACATGTATCCTTATAATAACCTGTTCTTCAAGGCCCAAAATCTCCTGGATCTTGGTTTTAGTAATATCCTGCAGCCTTGAGGTAAGCTCGGGGATGTTGGCTTCGGAACGCAGGATTATACGCATATCCACAATAATACCTTTTTTGTTTACCACAACATTAGGCCTTAACTCTTTTACCTCCGGGATCACCCCTGTCAGCCTGCGGATTAAATCTTCGACCGCAGAAAGTGAGATAGTTACCTGGCCGCTGGAGGTAGTAAAAGCAATGGTCTTTTCCCTCTGGAATCTGCCTAAAATAATCTGGGCGAAAGAAAAACTTATGAGGATTAAAAGTACCCCTGAAAATCCGATAACTAACCTGGAATTCGGGCTGGTTTGGGCATAAATAAGTAAATTATTGATATCCTGGGGCAATAGCAGATTTAACGAAAAGACAATAAGGGCCAAACCAATAGCGATAATAATAATGGCATAAAACATGATCCCTAATACAGTAAAAAATTTCATTACTTACCCCCTCTCTATGCCCTGCACATTTACATTAATATCTTTCACTGAAAGATTGCTCATTTTCTCTAATGCCAGATGGACATTCTCCTGGACACGGCCTGCGGTATCCGGTATGTTATAACCGTACTTAATAACCACGGGGATCTCCACCTTTACTTCTCCATGTTTGGATATATCCACTTTTATGGCAAGAAAAGACTTCTGTCCAATCAACTCAAGAAGGCTGCTCTTTAAATTTGCCCCTACTTTCTTTACCCCTTCGATCTCTAAGGCGGCAATAGAAGCTATAGAAGAAATTACATTCTTGTGTATTCTTACGCTGCCAAGCTCATTCCTGGAGTCATCGCGATTCATTTATTCCCCTTTGGCCTCGTTTATTAAAAGGTCCTGCACAAAATGCGTAGAAATATCCCCTCTCTTAAACAAAGGATTATCCATCAGTTTAAGATGAAAAGGAATGGTAGTCTTGATAGGAGCGATATAAAACTCGCTTAACGCCCTGCGCATGGTCCTGATTGCTTCATAACGGTTATTGCCATAAACAATAAGTTTAGCTACAAGAGAATCATAATAAGAAGGCACTTCGTAACCTGCGTAAATATGCGTATCAAGACGAACATTAGGCCCGCCGGGGAGAATCAAAGCCTCAATCTTGCCCGGAGAAGGCATAAAATTATTATCCGCGTCTTCAGCGTTAATACGGCATTCTATTGCCGCGCCCTTGATCTGCACATTCTCCTGCTGGATCTTCAGCTTCTCTCCGCTGGCCACACGGATCTGCTCCTTGATCAGGTCAATACCGGTGACCATTTCGGTAACAGGATGTTCCACCTGAATACGCGTGTTCATCTCCATAAAATAAAAATTATTGGTTTTGGCATCCAACAAAAACTCTATAGTACCGCAGCTAAGATAATTTATGGATTTCATCCCCTTTAAAACCAGCTCCCCCAGTTTACGCCGCATTTTACTATCCACTGCCGGAGAAGGAGATTCTTCAAGCAGCTTCTGGTGCCTTCTTTGGATACTGCAATCTCTCTCCCCAAGCTGAAGGATATGGCCCAGGCGGTCAGCAATAATCTGCACTTCAATATGGCGCGGTTTCTCAATATATTTCTCAATATAAACGCTGGAGTTGCCGAAATTCGCTTCAGCCTCGCTCTGAGCGGTTAAGAGGCTGGACACAAGAGTTAAGTCATTATGGCAAATACGCATCCCCTTGCCTCCGCCTCCGGCAGCTGCCTTGATTATGACAGGATAACCGATCTCTTTAGCGGTCTTAAGCGCTTCTTCTTTATTCTTAATAATCGCGCGGCTTCCAGGAACAATTGGCAGGCCGGCTTTTTGCATAGTCGTACGCGCGGCCATTTTGTCGCCCATAAGGCGGATATTCTCCGGGGTCGGCCCGATAAAAGTGATTTTACAGGATTCGCATATCTCGGCGAAATGCGCGTTTTCAGCTAAGAAACCGTAGCCCGGATGGATAGCTTCTACATCGGTAATTTCGGCTGCGCTGATAATCGCGGGAATATTTAAATAACTGCTGCTGCTTGAGGCCTGGCCGATGCAAATTGCTTCATCGGCAAAGCGCACGTGCAGGCTGTTGCGGTCGGCCTGAGAGTAGACGGCGACGGTACGGATGCCCATCTCATGACAGGCGCGGATTATTCTTAAGGCGATTTCGCCTCGGTTGGCAATGAGGATTTTAGAGAACATGTTTTAGAGTGGGTCAATAAGGAATAAAGACTGGCCAAATTCTACCGGCTCAGCGTTATCTACCAGTATTTCAAGAATCTTGCCTTTAATCTCTGATTTTATCTCATTCATCAACTTCATCGCTTCTATAATACAAATTACCTGCCCCGGTTCAATTACCTGCCCGACTTCAACATAAGCAGGAGATTCCGGGCTTGGCGCGCGGTAAAAAGTTCCTACCATGGGAGCTTTAATCTCTACCGTCTTGACTATGCTCTTCTCTTCCTGCGCCGGGACAGCTTGGGCTTTATCCTGGGCCGAAGGAATATTCTGCCCCTGAAAGACTACCGGGCCGTTAAAACCTTCAATACCGCTGGTTGTTTTCTTAAGCCGGATGCGCATATCATCCTTTTCTATTTCCAGCTCAACAAGGCCATTTTCATTCATCAGATTAATCATCTCTTTGATTTCCTTGATGTTCATCAGTTGATCCTTTCGGTATAGGTACCGCCTGTACGCGTATCCACCTTAATCCTATCTCCCACATTAATGAATAAAGGAACCTGTATGATTGCCCCGGTATCCACCTTAGCCGGCTTATTGCCGCTCTTGGATGAATCGCCTTTAAAACCCGGTTCAGTTTCTATTATATTAAACTCAATAAAATTCGGCAAAGTGACAGATAAGGCAGCGCCTTTAAAGAAATACCCCATGATCTCCAGGTTATCTTTTAATAACTTCGCTTTATCCCCGATAATTTCTTCGGATATGGCAATCTCCTCAAAATTATCCTGGTCCATAAAATGAAACATCCCGCTGCTTGAATACTGATATTGCAGCTTACGCTCCTCAACAAATGCCTGCTCTATCTTTTCTTCGCCGCGGAATGTCTTTTCCTGGATATTATTTGTTTTCATGTCGCGCAGCCTTGCCCGCACAAAAGCTGCGCCTTTGCCGGGTTTTACATGCTGGGCGTCAACACAGACATAAACAATATCATCTACTAAAACAGTTACCCCTGATTTGATTTCATTAATTGATAGCGCCACTTAAGACCTCGCATCCTTTACTGGTTACTAAAATCATATCCTCTATCCGTATCCCGAAGCTTCCGGGTAAATATATCCCCGGTTCTACCGTAAAAACCATACCCGGCCTGACCGCGCTTGCTTCATTGCCCGAGATACGCGGGTCCTCATGCACTTCTAAACCGAGCCCGTGGCCTAGGTTATGGGTAAAATATTTCCCGTACCCTTTTGAGGCTATATATTCCCGCGCAACATTATCAATCGCAGCCATTTCTGCGCCTGGCCGGATCCTTTTTATTGCCAGCTCCTGGGCTTTAAGCACAATATCATAAACCTTGCGCACAAGAACTGTTATTTTACCCAAAAACAAAACTCTTGTCAAGTCGGATTTATACCCCTGGTAATCAACGCCTA
>JAQUSM010000126.1 GCA_028715095.1 Candidatus Omnitrophota bacterium | reverse complement strand
TGAAAGGCGTAGAGATGATCCTGGCGCATCTTTATGAACTGCTTAAGACGCATGGAGTCAAGCCTGTTGAGGCAGAAGGCAAGGTTTTTGATCCTAATTACCATGAAGCCCTTATGCAGGTAGAGAATAAGGATTTACCGGATAATACGATAGTTGAAGTTTTGCAAAAAGGATACTTAATGTATGAGCGGGTAATCAGGACCGCTAAAGTGAAGGTTTCTAAAAAATAGGCAGGGCGCCCCGCGCTAATATGTATTGCGCGGGTGTTGCCTACGTAGGCAAGTTTCTAAAAAACAATAGGAGGATAAATATGGCAAAAGTAATCGGTATTGATTTGGGGACATCTAATTCAGCGGCTGCGGTTATGGAAGGCGGCAGGCCGGTGATTATTCCTTCGGCTGAAGGAGCCGGCGTTGCTTCGGGTAAGGCGTTTCCTTCATTTGTCGCTTTTACAAAAGACGGACAGCGGCTGGTGGGTGAGCCGGCAAGGCGCCAGGCAGCTATAAATGCTGAAGGCACGATTCAGGCCGCCAAGCGTAAGATGGGCACTGATTTTAAGTTCAAAGCCTATGGGAAAGAATATACTCCTCAGCAGATATCTTCTTTTATCCTGCAAAAAGTTAAACAGGATGCGGAGGCATATCTTGGGGATAAGGTAGAAGAGGTGGTAATTACCTGTCCCGCATATTTTGATGACAACCAGAGGACAGCTACTAAGGATGCCGGAGAGATCGCCGGATTAAAGGTATTAAGAATTATTAATGAACCTACCGCTGCCTGTCTTGCTTATGGTTTGGAAAAAGCGGGGAAAGAGTTAAAAATCCTGGTTTTCGATCTGGGAGGCGGGACCCTCGATGTTACGATTATGGAAATGTGGAAAGAGGGCGGTTTTAAGGTTATGGCAACCAGCGGTGACACCCAGTTAGGCGGCACTGATATGGATAATACCTTGATTGATTATATCGCTAAAGAGTTTAAGCGGGATACCGGCATTGATCTTAAGGGTGATAAAATGGCTATGCAGAGACTGCGTGAGGCCGCGGAAAAGGCCAAGGTTGAACTTTCCAGCACGCTTACTACTGATATCAACCTTCCCTTTATTACTGCGGATTCTACCGGGCCTAAGCATTTAACCATGTCAATTAACCGGGCTAAACTTGAAGAGTTGGTTGGCCCGATTATAGAACGCTGCCGGGGGCCTTTAGAGCATGCCTTAAAGGATGCAAAAGAGGCTTTTGAAAAAGAAGGTATCAACTTTAGCGATAAAGGCGTAGATAAAATTATCATGGTCGGCGGGCCTACGCGGATGCCTATCGTGCAAAAGTTTGTAGAGGATTATACGGGTAAGAAAATTGAACGCGGTGTTGACCCTATGGAATGCGTGGCATTAGGAGCGGCAGTGCAGGCGGCAATCATCAAAGGCGAGGTCAAAGATGTTTTACTGCTTGATGTTACTCCTTTATCTCTAGGGATTGAGACTTTAGGCGGAGTAAATACCAAGTTGATTGAGAGAAATACCACAATTCCTACGCGTAAGTCGCAAGTTTTCTCTACTGCCGCTGATAACCAGACAGCAGTAACTATCCGGGTTATCCAGGGTGAGCGTTCTATCGCCGATGCGGAAGGCAATGTTGAGCTGGGCAGGTTTGACCTGGTAGGGATTCCTTCGGCTCCGCGCGGGGTGCCTCAAATAGAGGTAGCTTTTGATATTGACGCTAATGGGATTGTGCATGTTTCCGCCAAAGATTTAGGCACGGGGAAAGAGCAATCTATCAAAATAACCGCGCCTAAGAAACTTTCCAAGGAAGAGATAGATAAAATGGTGCGTGATGCCGAGAAATATGCGGCTGAAGATTCAAAAAAGAAAGAAGAGGTGGAGGTTATAAATCAGGCGGATAATCTTATCTATGCTACGGAAAAGTCCTTGAAAGATTACGGGGATAAGGTCAGCCAGTCTGAACGCGCGGATATTGAGGTTAAGCTTAATGATTTAAAATCCGCGATAAAGGACAAGAATATTGAAAGGGTCAAGAAGGGAATGGATGATTTAACCAAGGTTTCGCATAAGCTTGCGGAGGAAATTTATAAGCAGGCGGCTGCTAAACAGAAAACAGAGGCTAAACAATCTTCTGATGCCGGCGCTCAGGAAAATCCTAAGCCTCATCAGGAAGGCCCTTCTCAGCCGGGCGGCGAAGATATTATTGACGCCGATTTCAAAGAAGAGGATGATAAGGGTAAGTAAGACCCAAACTTTATGACCACTAAACGAGATTATTACGAGATCCTGGGTATTTCCAAAACCGCTTCGCCTGAAGATGTAAGAAGGTCCTACAGGGAGATGGCGCTTAAATTCCATCCTGACCGCGTGCCTGCGGAGCAAAAAAAGGAAGCGGAGGAGAAATTTAAGGAAGTTTCCGAAGCGTATGCCGTGCTTTCGGATTCTTCTAAGCGCGAACTTTACGATAAATACGGCCACTCCGGGATTGATCAGAAATATGCCCAGGAGGATATCTTTAAGGGCGCTGATTTCAGCAGCATCTTCAGGGAGATGGGTGGCGGTTTTGGCGGAGGCGGCAGTATTTTTGAAGAGATATTCGGAGATCTTGGTTTTGATATTTCAGGCACGCATCAATCCAGGGCTCAATCTGCCAGGCGTCGCGGCAGGGATTTACAGATAGCTATTGATATTTCATTAGAGGAGGCAGCCCGGGGAGTAGAAAAGACAATTACCGTGCCGCGTTATGAAACTTGTTCAAGCTGCGGCGGCAGCGGAGCCAGGTCCGGGACAAGAAAAAGCACTTGCCCCCAATGCAAGGGTTCAGGAAGGACAGTGGTTTCAAATGGATTTTTCCAGTTAGCGCAGACTTGTTCCCGCTGCGGCGGCGAAGGATCAATCATCCAGTCTCCTTGCCCGGATTGCCGCGGAGAGGGAAGGGTTAAAGTCGTCAAGAAGATAAAAGTTAAGATCCCTGCCGGTGTTGATAATGGTTCACAATTACGCGTGCGCCAGGAAGGGGAAGCCGGCGTTAACAGCCGGGGTGATCTTTATGTTATTATTGAGCTAAGGCCGCATGATACCTTTGAAAGGCATAACAATGATATTTCTACGTCGGTTAATA
Source organism: Candidatus Omnitrophota bacterium (assembly GCA_028715095.1). Lineage (GTDB taxonomy): Bacteria > Omnitrophota > Gorgyraeia > Gygaellales > Profunditerraquicolaceae > UBA6249. The sequence continues at coordinate 754 of JAQUSM010000126.1, read as the reverse complement.
TCAGCCTGGCCAAAGCGGTATTAGGCGGGGAGATAGATGTCCCTGCTTTAGAAGGCAGGTTAACCATGAAAGTCCCTCCGGGCACGCAGTGCGGTAAGATTTTCCGCCTTAAAGGAAAAGGAATACCGGATTTGCATTCCCAGGGCATAGGAGATGAACTGGTAAGGGTGAATATTGATATTCCGGTCAGGTTAACCAGCCGGCAAAGGCAGCTGATCGAAGAATTTGCCCGTATCAACGGTGAGGATTTGGGGGCAAAGGATAGTTTTACGGAGAAGTTTAAAAAATCATTCAGATAAAAAGAGGGGGAAGATGCCTACTTATGAATATGAGTGTTTGACCTGTAAACATAAATTTGAGATTTTGCAGAGCATAAAAGAAAAACCAATAACTAAATGCCCCAAGTGTTCAAATAAGGTTAAGAAATTAATCAGCAGCACGGGAGGGTTTATCTTCAAGGGGCCTGGTTTTTATGCTACAGATTACAAGAAAACAAATAAACCTTCCTGCCCTAAGGCACAGCAAGGCTGCTCCGGCTGCTCCGGCCACTAAGCGGATAAAAACTTTAAAATTATTGTTTTTATTATTTTATGTGGTAAAATTATCTTTATGTTGTTAAGTTAACCTTTTTCGGGTAATCTGAATTTAATGACCAAGATAAAAGCTTTTAAAGCAGTAGTTTATAATCCGGAAAAAATTGAAGATTTCAATCAGGTTGTTTGCCCGCCGTATGACGTAATTTCCCCGTTGGCTC
>JAQUSM010000125.1 GCA_028715095.1 Candidatus Omnitrophota bacterium | reverse complement strand
GCAGGCTGGCAATGAATCGTTGCAGAGGGAGAAAAGCACCCTGGAGATAGATATCAACAGCCTCCGCAATGAAAAACAGGATCTATTAAGGCAGCTTGATTATAATCGTAAGCTTTTAGACAGCATATCCCAGGAGGTAGTGCGGGAGAAGAACGATAAGGTGGCAATTCAGGAAAGCTTTAAGGCAATAAAGGCGGAGAACGCAATCCTTAGCCGCAGATTGAAGAGCCTGAACAGTCATAAGGAGACTTTGGATAAGAAAATCCAGGTTCTTCAGGAAGGAAAATCTGATATAGAAAAGCGTTTAAGCACCATGGAGACGATGCTGGAAGAAAGAGTTTCCCAGATTAATTCTCTTAAGGAAGACCTGGACGCAATAAGAAATGTTAAACCCATAACTGCTTTAGGGAAGAAACCCAAGGAGTCGGTGGAATTACCGGCGATAGTTGTGCGTTCATTCCCTCCCGTTGAAAAAACAGAAGCAGGCGCATCTCTGTTCGCCGGAAAGATATTGGCGATAAATCTGGATAATAATTTTGTGGTCATAGACCTAGGCTCTGCCTCTAACGTAAAATCAGGGGATAAATTCAATGTTTACCGGGATGGCAAACCAATAGGCTCAATTGAAGTAATCCAGGTAAAGGACAATGTCTCTGCCTGCGATATAAAGAAAATGATTACTCCGTTTAAATCCGGAGATAATATTAAATAAATTGTCTTCATAATAAATGACACGCACCAGGAAGTCTACCCCCAGAAATATCTCTATCGAAGATGTTGCCCGCGCCAGCGGCGTATCTATAACTACTGTTTCCCGGGTAATCAATAAAGCTAAAACCGTTAAAGAATCCAACCGTATCAAGGTAATGAGCGCGGTCAAGGATTTAAAATTTCAGCCTTCTGTTTTTGCGCAGCGCCTGGCAACCGGCAAGAGCAATGTGGTGGCCCTGGTTATCCCCCGTTATGAAGGAGTATTCTATTCATTCTACGCTTTGGAGCTTATCCGGGGCGTAGGCACGATGTGCGAAGCCCTGAAGCTGGATCTGCTTTTGCACCTGACCGACAGCCGCACTCCTTTATCGCTGCGCGGAGTGGGAGGAATAATTTTCTCTGATATTATCGGTAACCGCGCGCAATTGGAAGACAGCCTTGCTAAAGGAATCCCCAGCGTGGTTATCAACTATTATGTGGATGATCTGGATGTTTCCTGTATCGCCATAGACAATGCCGGAGGCGCACAGAATGCGGTTAATTATTTGATCCAGTTAGGGCACAAGAAAATAGCGCACATTACCGGCGATATATCGACCCAGGCGGCGGCAAAACGTTTAGAAGGCTATAAGTGGGCGCTGGAGAAAAGCAATATTGGTATAAGGGATGACTATATTTTCTATACTGATTATTCCCGCGGCCAGGCCCGTACGGCGGCTGAGAATTTGATTAAAGCGCCTGATCCGGCAACTGCGGTTTTCGTCGCCTCTGACTCTATGGCCCTTGAGGTGATGGCGGTTGCCCGTGAGCTGGGAAAGGATATCCCGCGTGATTTATCGATCGTGGGATTTGATGATAACCCTTCGGGGCTTTATGGCCCGGTTGGGCTTACCACCGTGCGCCAGCCGTTAATCCGTATGGCCGAAGAAAGCGTAAAAGAATTAAATCGTCTGATTGCCTTGAAGAAGAACGCGCCAAAGAAAATTCTGCTTCCGGCAGAATTGGTAGTCCGGGAATCCTGTAAGCCTTTTACAGAAGAATAAACCCGGGTAGGGAGAAGCCTTGTACCTACAATCTATAGTATATTATAACAAGAAAATATCCCATATATTGTAATTTCTTATTGACAACACGCATCTGCTTTGTTATACTCGCTTCTGGCACAGGAAAATATTTGGATAATATTTGTTTCGCAAACTTGAGGTGAAAGATGGAATTAAAATTATCTCCCAATGCCATCAAGGTTTTGGAGCGCAGATACCTGCGCAAGGATCAGGAGGGTAAGCTTATCGAAAATCCGGAACAAATGTTCATCCGCGTTGCCGGAGCTATTGCTATGGCGGATAAACAATACGGCTTGGCAGAGCAGGATATAAAGAAACTCCAGGAATCATTTTTTGAGATCATGGCTAATTTAGAATTTTTACCGAATTCACCCTGCCTGATGAATGCCGGAAAAGAACTGGGGCAGCTTTCAGCGTGTTTTACCCTGCCTATTGAAGATTCAATGGAATCGATCTTTGAAACCTTAAAGGTCACCAGCCTTATCCATAAATCAGGCGGCGGGACCGGTTTTAATTTTTCCCGCCTGCGTCCTAAGAATGCCGTGGTCAAGACTACCGGCGGGGTGGCAAGCGGGCCGATTTCATTTATGCGTGTTTATGACGCGGCTACCGAGGCGGTCAAACAGGGGGGTACGCGTAGAGGCGCGAATATGGGAATTTTACGCGTGGATCATCCGGACATCATGGAGTTTATTACCTGCAAGGAAAATAATAACCATATCACCAATTTTAATATCTCCGTTGCTATCACAGATGAGTTTATGCAGAAGTTATCCCGTAGCGAAGAATATGATTTAATTGACCCTCATACGCATAAATCCGTGCAGCGGATTAACGCCAAAGAGGTTTTTGACCTGATCGTAAAGCAGGCGCATAAGAACGGGGAACCCGGAATAATTTTTATCGACAGGATCAACCAGTATAATCCTACTCCCAGGCTGGGAAAAATTGAAAGCACTAATCCATGCGGCGAGCAGCCGCTTTTGCCTTATGAAAGCTGCGACCTGGGCTCGATAAACTTAGACCAGATGTGCAGGAAGACCGCAGGCCGCTGTGAGATTAACTGGGAGAGGCTTAAAGAGGTAACTCGCCTGGCAGTGCATTTTCTGGACAATTTAATTGACGTGAATAAATTCCCGCTGCCGGAAATCGAGAAGGCTACCAAAGCTACCCGCAAAATAGGATTAGGGGTGATGGGTTGGGCAAGCTTATTGATCCGCCTGAATATCCCTTATAACAGCGAAGAAGCCGTAGCCCTAGCAGAGAAGGTAATGTCGTTTATCCTGGATGTGTCAAATAAAAAATCTCTGGAATTGGGGAAAACAAAAGGCGTCTTCCCGGCTTTTAAAGGCAGTATCTATGATAGGAAAGAGGGGCAGATCCGGATGAGAAATGCAACGCTTACCACAATCGCTCCGACCGGGACTATCAGTATTATTGCCGGCCCCTGTTCATCGGGGATTGAGCCCTTGTTCGCCCTGTCATATTATCGCAATGTTATGGATAATGACAAGCTGGTTGAGGTTGAGCCGTTATTTGAGCAGGTTGCCCGCGAAAGAGGCTTTTACAGCCGGCAGCTTATGGAAAAGATTGCCGAGAGCGCCTCAATCAAAGATATCAAAGAGATACCCGAGGATGTGCGCAGGATTTTTGTTACCTCGCATGATATCTCTCCGGAATGGCATGTGCGCATGCAGGCAGCCTTCCAGAAATACGTGCATAACGCCACAAGTAAAACGATTAATTTTCCGCATGAGGCAACTATTGATGAGGTGCGCAAGTCTTATGTCCTGGCATTTGATCTAAATTGTAAAGGCATAACTATCTACCGTGACAAGAGCCGTGAAGAGCAGGTATTGAATATCGGCAAACCCAAAGAGAAGCAGGAGCTTAAAGTTGCTCAAGAGGTTAAGAAAGAGATTGCCCCGCGTCCCAGGCCGGAGGTAATTATCGGCACTACCACTAAAGTGGCTACGGGCTGCGGCAATCTTTATGTAACCATTAACGTGGACGAGAGCGGCAAGCCGTTTGAGTTGTTTACCCAGATGGGCAAGGCAGGCGGATGCGCAGCCAGCCAGCTTGAAGCAACAGGCCGCTTGGTTTCTTTGGCT
>JAQUSM010000124.1 GCA_028715095.1 Candidatus Omnitrophota bacterium | reverse complement strand
ATGCAGTTTAAAAACGGCCTCCCCTATTTCTTCCGCTCCGGCATTCAAAGGAATCTTGGCAAAGAGGATTTCGCTTGAATTCAAAATATTAATAAAGTTTTTTTCTTCATTAAAATAACCTGGGCAATATCCTCCTGCCTGTCCTTTAAATCCGGATAAGGCTCATGCATAATTTGGACAAGCTGGCCGACTAGCGTATTTAAAAACGGTTTATTTATGCCTAAACTTCTTAAATGCAGGGCACTCTTACGGATAATCTTCCTGACTATATACCCGCGGCCTTCGTTAGACGGCGTTATCCCGTCATATATAGAGAAAACCACTGCCCTTAAGTGATCGGCAATTGCATAGAACATGCCATTATTGCCGTCATTGCGAGGACGCGAAGTGTCCGAAGCAATCCCGGCACCATCCCCATTAATATCTTGGCATCCTAACTTTATCTCTTTGATTATCGGCTGGAACAATTCCGTTTCAAAATTATTCTGCTTGCCCTGCATAACCGCGGCCAGCCTCTCTAAACCCATGCCTGTATCGATATTTTTATTCGGCAGCGGCTCTAACGACCCATCTTCTTTACGGTTAAACTGGGTAAATACCAGGTTCCATATTTCAACAAACCTTCCGCAGCTGCAGGAGGGATCGCAAATCTTTTCACCGCACCCTACGCCGGGCCCAAAATCATAAAAGATCTCCGAACAGGGGCCGCATGGCCCATTAGGCCCTTTTGTCTTGGCTTCGGCAGGCCAGAAATTATCTTTATCCCCGAGCCTTACGATCTTTTTTTCAGGGATGCCTATTTTATCTTTCCAGATATTATAGGCCTCATCATCTTCCTGATAAACCGAAACCCAGAGTTTCTCCCGGCCGATCTTTAACTCTTGGGTTAAAAACTCCCAGGCCCAGGCAATCGCTTCTTCTTTAAAATAATCTCCGAAGGAAAAATTACCCAGCATCTCAAAAAAAGTATGATGAGCGCTTGTCTTGCCGACTTTATCCAGGTCATCAGTGCGCAGGCAGCGCTGCGCCGTTGCCGCGCGCCTGAATCCCGAATCAAAACCCATAAACTCTTTTTTGAACTGGTTCATCCCGGCGGGAGTAAACAATACCGTAGGGTCATCCTTGGGAACCAAAGAATCGCTTTCAACAATCTTATGTTTCCTGGCCTCAAAAAATCCCAAAAATTTCTCTCTTAAAATATCCGCATTCATATACAAGACGCTTTATGTATCTCTTTATATTTCTAAAGGTTATAAAACAATTACTTCCTCAATACATTACTAATCAAATCCGGCGAAAATCCTCTGCGCATCAAATACGCATATACCCTCGCCTTTGCCTTAAGCGGCTCTATACCTTTTAATTTCGAAAGCCTATTTTCAGCCAACTGCCTGACTATTCCGGCTTCGTCGTAATCTTCTTTTGCCCGGGTAAATGCCTCTTCAATAACCTGCTTATCCAGGCCCTTCTGCACCAATTCTTGCCTTATCCTTCTTAAGCCAAACGGCCGCTTAAGCCGGCTGGAGACCCATCCCCTGGCAAAAACGCGGTCATCAATAAACTGTTTGTCTTTTAAGAAGTTTACCGTCTCTTGGGATAGTTCTTCGGAAAAACCCTTCCGCCTTAACCTCTGCACCAATTCCTTTTCACTGCGCAGGCGAAACTTAAGCAGCAGAAAAGCATACTCTTTAGCTTTAGAGGCCAAACCCTGCCTTACCGGCGGGCAGGCATGGCCTTGCGGCCTATGGCTTTGGCTATCGGAAGCCAAACCATGGCCTTGCGGCCTAACCGGCGAGGCTGAATTTCTTACGCGCTTCTTTTTCAATATCTTCCTGTAATTTGGGGTTCTCTTTTAGGAATTTTATCGCAGCGTCCCTGCCCTGGCCTAACTTTTTATCTTCAAAAGAAAGCCACGTCCCGGATTTAGTAATTACCCCTAAGCTTACCGAGGCGTCGATCACCGCGCCTGTCTTGGCAATCCCTTCGTTGTGCATAATATCAAACTCTGCCTCGCGAAACGGCGGGGCGACTTTATTCTTAACCACCCTCACCCTGACATGGTTACCAATAACCTTATCCCCTTCTTTTAAATAAGCGATCCTGCGCACATCCAATCTCACCGATGAATAAAACTTAAGCGCACGTCCCCCCGGAGTCGTCTCAGGCGAACCAAACATAACCCCTATCTTTTCCCTTAACTGATTGATAAAAATTACCGTAGTCCGCGATTTACTGATTGAGCCGGTTAACTTACGCAGGGCCTGAGACATTAAGCGCGCCTGCAATCCCATATGCGAATCGCCCATCTCGCCCTCAATCTCGGCGCGCGGAGTCAATGCCGCCACCGAATCTATCACCACTAAATCCACCGCGTTGGAACGCACTAAGGTTTCTGCGATCTCCAAAGCCTGCTCCCCGGTATCCGGCTGAGAAATCAAAAGGTCATCTAAATTCAAGCCGATTATCTTGGCATAAGTCGGGTCAAATGCGTGCTCAGCGTCAATAAATGCCGCTACCCCGCCTTTTTTTTGAATCTCCCTTATCGCCGTTAAGGTCAAAGTAGTCTTCCCTGAGGCCTCTGGCCCAAATATCTCAACCACCCTGCCGCGAGGAAGCCCGCCCACGCCTAAAGCAAGGTCCAAAGTAAGCGCGCCTGTTGATATAATCTCAACATTGGCTTTCGTATGTGAGCCAAGCTTCATAATCGAACCCTTGCCAAACTGCTTTTCTATCTGCGCAAGCGCTAATTCCAGCGCTTTCTGCCGATCAGATGTCTCTCTTACTTCTTCTTTCTTCTTTTCAACTGCCATTCTACCCTCCACTGTTTAAATTTAAAAAAATATTATAACCCACCCCCCTATTACTGTCAAACAATAAAAATCCCTCCTTTCTGCCTTAATAGACGCAAAAAGGAGGGAAACCTCACAAAGAATCTTACAAACTATACCTATTACAGCATATTAGCGCAAACAGCCTGGATCTGCCAGTTTCCCGCAAATTGATTATTTTTATAACAGTGATAGCCTGCACCACCAGCATCAATATATGTATAGGAAACGCCCGATCCTGAGCATGCGCCGCCCAAAGCCCTCTTACCTGCGGGACAATCGCAAGTATACCATCCAATGTCATAAGTACTGGGTATAGTCACCGTAACAACCTGGTACCCCATCGTAATATGCCCGCTAACCCAAACATCCCCGTTGGTACCGGGCACATCGGAAGAATTCAGGACACCGTCGGCATTATTATCTCCCACGCCAAGCCTGTTTGTCTGCAAAGCATTATAACTTCCGTAAGGAGAAGGATAATAAGTTGTGATAGTAATATCTTCCGCAAAAACAACTGTCACGCAAAGGAATAAAAAAGAAAAAATTATTAAAACACTTTTTAATAATCGAACCATTTCTTCCTCCTTGCCTACAAAGGCATACCCGCGCAAATCATTATAAGCGCGGGGTATGGTAATATTAATTTAATTATATAAGAATACCCGGGAAATGTCAACTAATTCCTGTCCAGCATCAAACCCGCTTACTTGACATCGGCAAGAAATATGTTAGACTTAAAACATTATGGAAGAATTAAACAGATTAAAGATTGAACTTGAGCGTACCAAAATCGAACTGGGGATACTCTATGAGATCTCCAATGCCATGCGCACCACCTTGAAACTGGATGAGATCCTCTACATCATCCTTACCGGAGTAACCGCGCATACCGGTTTAGGCTTCAACCGGGCGATGCTTTTTCTGGTTAATGAAAAAGAAAAAATTATCGAGGGTAAAATGGGTATCGGCCCGGAAAGCGGCGAAGAAGCCAACGCCGCCTGGACCAAAATTGAAGAAGAAAAGATGGACCTGGAAGATTTAATCAACGCTTTTAAAAACTCCA
>JAQUSM010000123.1 GCA_028715095.1 Candidatus Omnitrophota bacterium | reverse complement strand
GGCGATATTTACCATACAGGAGTCTTCATCAATAACGATCATTCCTCCCGATCCCATAATCGAACCAACCTTGGCTAAAGACTCATAATCTATCTTTGTATCCAGGTATTCTTCAGACAGGCACCCCCCGGAAGGCCCGCCGGTTTGCACTGCCTTGAATTTCTTATCCCCGGGAATTCCTCCCCCAATATTATAAATAATCTGGCGCAAGGTAGTGCCCATGGGCACCTCGACTAAACCGGTATTTTTGACTTTACCTGCCAAAGCAAAAACCTTGGTCCCCTTACTCTTCTCTGTGCCTAAAGAACTGAACCAATCCGCCCCATCAAGAATAATTACAGGGATATTCGCCCAAGTTTCTACATTATTAATCAATGTAGGCTTTCCGAAAAGACCGGATACTGATGGAAAGGGAGGCCTGGGCCTGGGCATGCCGCGATGCCCTTCGATAGAAAGCATAAGTGCTGTCTCCTCGCCGCAGACAAAAGCACCTGCGCCAAGACGCACCTCTATGTCAAAATTAAAGTTTGAACCTAAAATATTTTCCCCCAAAAAGCCGTCTTTTCTGGCATCCACTATGGCCTTTCTAATCCTCTTTACAGCTAAAGGATACTCCGCGCGTATATAAACAATCCCTTTTTGGGCACCGATAGCAAAGCCGGCAATTACCATACCCTCAACAATTGTATGCGGGTCACCCTCAATAGCGCTCCTGTCCATAAAGGCTCCGGGGTCTCCTTCGTCGGCGTTACAAATAACATATTTCTCATCGCTTTTTTCTTTAGCGGTAAGCTCCCATTTAATCCCCGTAGGGAAACCCGCTCCGCCCCTGCCGCGCAAACCGGATTTCTTAATTTCAGATATAACTTTTCCCGGGGACATATCCGTAAGCACCTTGGCCATGGCCTCATAACCACGCAAAGAAATATAATCATCGATATTCTCCGGATCAATAATCCCGCAATTTCGCAAAGCGATACGCATCTGTTTGCCGAAAAAGTTCACATCGCCAAAAACCCGGAAGAAACGGTTATAAAGATGGTCTTCGTCAATAATAAAACGGGTAACCGGCTTCTTTTTCATGATATGCTGCTGTATAATCTCAGGGATATCTTTTTCTGCAAAAGCGCCATAAATAACATAGCCCGGGTTAATAATCATTACCGGTCCCTTGCTGCACATACCTAAACAACCGGACAAATTAATGCCAACTTTACCGGTCAGGCCGTGTTTTTTAAGCTCTCCCTCAATGGTAGAGACAATCTCTTTGGACCTTTTATGTATACATGAAGGCCCGTCGCATAATGTAATATTAAATCTTACCGGCATCTTGCTTGATCTCCCCGTTAACAAATCATTTAATTAGCCACTCTTTGATCACTTCGCCTTTTTTTAAATGTCTTTCGATGATTTCTTTTGCTTTTTCTTTAGTCACTAACCCGTATTTCAAAGGAATCTTGCCTTCTTCCACTACCTCAACTGTCGGTTCTAAGTTGCACCTGCCGGCGCAACCCTTCTGGCTCAAATATACATCGCTTAAGCCAGACCTGATTGCCTCCTGGAAGACTTCCATTACCTCAATTGAGCCGGCGGCAATTTCACAAGTAGCCATACCTACGTAAACACGTTTTGAAGAAAGATACCCCTTGCTGATAATCCTGTTTATTGCCTCTGCTCTTTTTTTCCTGATAATCTCTAATGGTGTCGGCACCTCTCCCCCCTTTTAAATTGGCAGCTCCAGCTTAAAGGCATTGCCCTTTTCCCTTGCCTCAGCCCAAATCTTACCCTCATGTTTTTCAATTATCTGATGGGTAATAAACAAACCTAACCCGGTCCCTTGTATCTTTGCTCCGAAAGGAGAATCAAGACGGGAAAATTTCTTAAATAACTTAATTTTATCGCCATCTTTTATCGGTTTACCGTCGTTGTATATTTCTATTTCAAGATGATTATTGATTTTATCCGACCTCAAGATTACTTTTCCTCCGGGGCTGGCATATTTAATGGCATTGCCCACAAGATTGTTAGCTGCCACCTGAAGTAAATTTTGATCAGCCCTTATCTTTAAACCGGGCTGGATATCATTTATCAGCTGAATCTGTCTATCATTTGCCTGCTTGGAAAAAGCATCTACTGCCACCTCAAAAATATCCTCCCTTACAAACAATTCGGCCCTAACAAGGGCCATCTCATCTTTTTCAATCCTGCTCAAATTCAAGAAGTTCTTTACGGTTGAGTCTAAATAATCAAGATTACGCGCCACTGAATCCATCGCTTTAATCTGTTTGAAATTAATCATCCCCAGGAATCCGTCGCGTACGGAATAGGCGTTAAGTATAGTTGAAGAAAGTATGCCTTTTAACTCATGGGCAACAAAGCTTATTAAATCCAGGTAACTTTCCTGGCGCTCTTTAAGCTTTATCGCCATCACGTTAAAAGCCTCGGCCAGATGGTTTAATTCTTTTATGCCGGTTTCAGTTTTTACCCGGAAACCAAGATCTCCGCTGGATATCTTACCGGCTGCTTCAACCATGCCGGTTACGGGACGTGAAATAGAATAAGCCAGGATATAAGAAGAGATTGCCGCTAAAACTGCTACCAGCCCTACGATTGCAAGGAACCCAAGGAATATTCCTTTTTCCATATCTTTAAAAGGCTTCTCCAAAACTCCTACATAAAGGATCCCGACAACCTCGCCCTTGATGTTCTTGATCGGTTCATAACCGGTTAGATACCAATCCGTAACTACAAAAGCCCTGTCTAACCAGATATTGCCCTCTTTGACAACCTTTTTATATACAGTATCAGAAACTACCGTACCTATTGCGCGCTCGCCCCGGTTATCCAACACATTAGTAGCTATGCGGATATCATCCAGGAATATGGTTACTGTTCCCAAAGGCTTAGAATTGTAAAGTTTGTCCTCAAATACAAGATTGCGTATTTTATCTACAAGGGCAAAATCCTGGTTAATAATCTTGCCTCCATAAATAACCCGCGTTACTTCTTTGCGCTCATCAAAAACAGGCATAGCATAACCGATAGCCATGACTTTATCTAATACCTTTAAATCATTAGGATGGCTCTTGGGAGTAGCAAGTACCTTAATTTGAGCCTTTTTATATATATCCTGTCCCATCCCCGATAATTCAGGTTCCTTAATAATCCTTATGCCGCCTGTAGGAATCCCCTGAAAAGCCCTGCGCACAATTTCGCTTGATACTTTAGGCAACTCCTGACGCTCAACCACATATAGATAATCCAGCCCCAGGCCCTGCTTTACTTTTGCCAGGTCGACGGTAAGGGGAATAATATTAAAAGCTGTTTTAATTGTCTCAATTTCACCGTAATATATAGAATGGGCGATAAAAAGGTCATTTTTAACCTGCCTCTGCGCACGTGCGATGATATCATTCTTAATGATATGGGCGCCCAGCGATAAAACCGCTACTGAAAAGATTAAAATACTGACAAAAGATAAAATAAGTATCTTTGTTTTCAGGCTTTGTGTGCGCATTTATCCAACCTTGGCCTTCTCCTGAGCATTAACAAAATAAATTACGTTTTCCAACTCAAGCTCTAAATTAACATTATTAACCACAATGTCTTCCGGAGCCCTTAATCTTAACGGAGCAAAATTCAGCACTCCTTTTATGCCGCAGGCAAGCATCATATCCAATACTGACTGAGCAGCTATATCCGGAACAGCGATTACCCCGATTTTTATGCGTTTGCTCCTTACAAAATCTTTCATCTCCTCCAGGGGGAGTACAGGAATAGCAGCCTGCCGGTGATACTTGGCAGAATCAATATCAAAACAGGCGGAAATTCTTATTCCTTCTTTCTCAAATCCCTTGTATTTCATAAGCGCGTTGCCGATATTGCCCAGGCCTGCGACAATGACCTCCTGTGTCTGTTCTTTTCCAAGGATGGTATTTAATTT
>JAQUSM010000122.1 GCA_028715095.1 Candidatus Omnitrophota bacterium | reverse complement strand
CAGCGTTTTTATTGTGAATGACTGGGGCAAGCCGACAACGCAGACAGTGACCAGAGTTTTTTACCTGAAATACGCCACTGTTTCTTCTTCCCAGTTGAAGGAAGAGATGAAAGATTATTTAAGCAGCGAGACTAGCTCAAGCAGTTCATCTTCATCAAGCAGCTCAGGGGATAGCACGGAAGGCGGTAAATGGAAGGCTGCCTCGGAAGCGGGCCTTACGGAGGTGGTGAAGAAGCTTTTGAGCAAGGATGGTTCGCTCATTGAAGATTTTCGCACTAATAGCATTACGGTTACGGATATACCCATCCGGATGGAGGTTATTGCCCGGGTCATTGCTTCCCTGGATGTCCCTGTACCGGAGGTTATGCTGGAAGTAGAGATGCTGGATGTGAATAAAAGCATAGTGGATACCATAGGTTTTAAATTCGGGCAGACTCCTTTTAGCATGGCCTGGACAGGCGCAAGCATCAGCAGCGCATTCCCTTTTACCCCGAGCATGTATTCTGGTAAGGATGTTACTAAGACTATCACCGGCGGAACAATAGATATCAGTAATGGCAATAACGGCACAAGTATTTACAATATACAACTGGATTTTTTAAGGACACAGACCGATACCAAATTTCTGGCCCGGCCCAGGATCCTTACTTTAAATAACGAAACTGCCGAGATTAAAATTACTACTGATGAAGCTATCGGCGTAAGCAGTGTCCAGCAGGGGACAGGCGCATCTTCTTCAACCACGGTAACCGCGGAGAGGTACCAGACCGGGGTTTCCTTACGGGTAACTCCCCAGATTGACCTGGAATCCCAGGAGATAACTATGTTTATCTATCCTCAGGTTACGGAGGCCTCTTCCACCAAGTCATCATTTGCCGCCGGCAGCGATACGACCAAGACTTATACTTTTGTCAACCCTGAAACGCGCAGCACTAAGAATGTTGTGCGCGTGCGTGACGGAGAGACAATTGTCCTCGGAGGCTTGATCCGTAACCAGCAGTCAACAGTTATAACCAAGCTTCCTTTTTTAGGGGATATCCCCATATTAGGCGCCTTATTCAGGCACAAGAACGTCAGCCCTAATATTGAGCGTGAGCTGCTGGTTTTTATCACCCCGCATATTATAAGACATACAAGATCCAATTCAGTCCCGATTAAAAAAGCAGCCCTGCCATTAAGGGAACAAACCCGGGCCATTGCGCTTACGCGGCAGCAGAGTATCAGCGCCTACTTGAATAATTTTGAGATAAAGCGCTAAACTATTTTTTTATCTATGTTGGATAAAGACAAATACCTGAAATTAGGCGAATTGCTGGTTAAGGAAGGCTTGATTACCGAAGCCCAGTTAGAGCAGGCCGTTGCCGCTCAGCGCCAGGAAGGCGGGCGGTTGGGAGAAACTCTGATCAAGCTGGGCATGGTCAAAGAAGACCAGATGGTGGCAGTTTTAGGCAAACAGCTGAATGTCCCGTATTTTTCTTTTGTTACGGGAATGCTTAAGCCGGCAATGGACCAGGGCCTTGAGCGGCTTATCCCGCACGACTTTGCCCTGAAGAATTCCGTCCTTCCTTTATCGCGTACTTTACGCTCTCTAACCGTAGCTATGTCGGACCCGCTGGATTTAATACTCATTGATAATTTAGGGAGATTGACTAATTGTAAGGTTAACCCGGTTATAGCTACCAAATCCGATATCCTTAAGGCGATTGAGGGTTTTTACGGTAAATCCGCGATGTTTAAGCAGGCGGTAGAAGCCAGCTATGATGTTTCTCCTGCTGAATTGACTTCTGAGGCCGCAGTAGCAGAGGGTAATGCTGATCAGGAGTTGAGTTTAGATAAATTAGTTGCCCGGGCAGAAGAAGCTCCGGTAGTAAAATTAGTGGACTTGATTATCCGGCAGGCAATTGATGAGCGCGCTTCAGATATCCATATTGAGCCGTTTAAGGATAAGATATCTTTAAGATACCGCATTGACGGTAAATTATACGAAATACCTCCTCCAGCCAAGCACTTGCACCTGCCGATTGTCTCGCGCATCAAGATTTTATCCAAACTGGATATTGCCGAGAAACGCCTGCCTCAGGACGGCGCGTTTTTAGTGAAAATCGGAGACAAGCCCATAGATATCCGTGTTTCCAGTATACCTACAATATACGGCGAGAAAGTAGCCATGCGCTTACTTGACCGCAGCCAGGTCGTCCTGGATTTAAATCAATTAGGTTTTGACCCTAAACAGCTGGAACTTATCCGTAAAAGCATTGTTACTCCTTACGGGTTGATATTCCTGACCGGGCCAACCGGCAGCGGTAAGACCACTACCTTGTATGCCATATTAAATGAAATAAAGGGCCCCAGCAAAAATATTGTTACTATTGAAGACCCCGTAGAGTATAAGTTAGAAGGAATTAACCAGGTCCAGATTAAGCCTGAAATAGGGCTGACCTTTGCTGCGGCCTTGCGCAGTTTCTTGAGGCAGGACCCGGATATAATGCTTGTCGGAGAGGTGCGTGACTTAGAGACTTCCCAGATATGCATACGTTCTGCCCTCACCGGCCACCTGGTTTTAAGCACTTTACACACTAATGACGCGCCTACGGCGGTAAGCCGGCTCATGGATATCGGCGTTGAGCCCTATATGATCTCATCTTCTTTAATATCAGTAATCGCCCAACGCCTGGTAAGGAAATTATGCCCGGATTGCAAAGAGGCCTACGAGCCCAATACAGCAGAGCTCAAGAATATAAAATTAAAAGCGGAATTGATTTACCGGGCTAAGGGCTGCGCAGCCTGTAATAATACCGGTTATAAAGGGAGGATGTGTATCTCTGAAATTATGATTACCAATGAAGAGATAAAAAGCTTAATCAGCCAGAAAGCACCGCTCAATAAGATCCGGGATGCGGCCAGGGCTAACGGTATGCAGACTTTGTATGAATCTGCGTTAAAGAAAGTTGAAGAGGGCTCGACGTCCCTGGAAGATGCGCTTTTAATTACTTTAGGGTCGGAATAATGCCTAAATATTTTTACGTTGCCAGGAATAAAGCCGGGACAAAAGTTAACGGAGTTGAAGAAGGCCTAAGCCAGGATGAAATAGTCAGCCGGCTGCAGGCAAAAGACCTCCTGGTGGTGAATGTTACCGGTGAAGACAGCAAAGGCGCCCCGGCCCCTCTGGATGCGCAGGAAGTATTTAAGAGTAAATTTAAACCTAAATATAACCGGATTACTGCGCAGGATTTGACGCTTTTTTGCCGTCAGTTAGCCACGCTTCTTGGCGCAGGCGTGACTATTCTCAGGAGCCTGGATATAATCTCTAATCAGGTTTCCAGCAGGCGCCTGCAAGGGGTGATTAAAGACCTGGAAAAGAACATGGAAGCAGGGTTAAGCTTTCATGATGCTATGTCCAAGCATTCTAATATCTTTTCGGAATTCTGGATCCATCTGGTAGAGAGCGGTGAGGCAAGCGGTAACCTGGCGGTTGTCCTCTCGCGCCTGGCAGCTTACCTGGAAAGATACGGGGCTTTTAAAAAGAAGATTATATCGGCCTTGATTTATCCGGCGATACTTTTAGTGGCGGGTATAGCCGCGCTTTTATTTATGACGATTAAAATAGTCCCTACTTTTGCCAATATCTTCAGCGGTTTTAATATCAAGCTGCCTTTCCTCACCGTCCTCCTGGTAGAGATAAGCAAGTTTATCCGGGGGTATTTCTTGGTTATTATCGCCGTCTTGGTTATAGGGTCTTGGCTTATACGCAGGTATATTGCAACCCGGGAAGGCAGGAAGAGATTTGAGAGGTTCCTTTTGCAGCTGCCCGGTTTCGGGGAATTTTTCCGTACTTTAGTTATTGAGCGTTTTACCTCTGAAATGTCTACTCTGGTCGAGAGCGGCGTGCCCATACTTTACTCTTTGGAGATTTCTGAGCGCAGCGTAGATAACCTTGTCTTGGGGGATATTATAC
>JAQUSM010000121.1 GCA_028715095.1 Candidatus Omnitrophota bacterium | reverse complement strand
AGGTCGTAAAAAGCGCGGATTTCATTATTGACCTGGGCCCTGAAGGCGGAGACAGGGGAGGAGAGCTGATCGCGCAGGATAGCCCGGAAGAGCTGCTTAAGAATAAAAAATCGTATACAGGCCAATTCCTTAGGAAATATCTTGGATAATCAATATGCTTAAATCGCAAATCACAAATCACAAATCACAAACAAATTACAATATCAAAGTTCCGGAATTGCGATTAAAGCCTTTAACTTTGATAATTGTGATTTTGGTATTTGGTATTGTTTGTAATTTGTGTAAGGTATATTGTAATTTCAATAATGCCTATGCTGATGAGTCGGCCAAAGAAGAAGAAACCCTTTTTATGGCCCAAAAGGCATACGAGGATGGTTTCTATGATGTAAGCCTGGGGCTGTTAAAAGGTTTCTTAAAGAATTATCCGGATTCTTCCGGGGTGGTTGAAGCAAATTTACTGATTGGAGAGTGTTTATTCCAACAGAATAAGCTTAAGCCTGCTTTGGAAAAATTCGAGGAGCTATTAGGCAATAGCCAAGCTGCCCCGGCCAAAGATGCGCTCTTCTATTGGATCGCCGAAGTCAATTTCAAGGGTGATAATTATCCCGAGGCAAGGCTTTATTATAACAAGATCATCAAAGAATTCCCCTCGTCTTCTTACGCTGCGATCGCTTATTATTCTATGGGCTGGTGTTTGTTCCAGGAGCATAGGTTTAAAGAGGCTTTACAATTTTTTACGGACTTAACCAAAAAATATCCCAAAGAGCCCCAGAGCAAAGATGCCGTGTTTAAGATCATAGAATGTTTATATAACCTCAAGGACTATCCAGCCTTAAAAGAGAAGATCAATTCGGCGATCAAAGAATCTTCCAAAGACGCCCTCAGAAGATCTTACCTTTATTTTTATTTGGGCGAGGCCAACTATTACCTCGGTGATTTTACCGCGTCTATCGAGGCTTATTCCAAGGTTTTAGCGGGTAACCCCGATGATAAAATGCAGGCTTTAGCCAAACTTGACCTGGGTTGGGCTTACCTTAAATTAAAGCGATACAAGGAAGCCGAAGATATTTTCTCGGGGTTAAAGCAGGAAAACCTGGAAAAACCTAACCGCCAGGTCTGGTTATTGGGCAGGGCAATCGTTTTAATGGAGACCAACCGCCTGAATCAAGCCAAAAAAATATACGAAGAATTATTGGCATTATCAGGCGACCCCCAGGTCATTATTCAGGCGCTTATGGGTAAAGCCGATGCCTTGTTTAGCCTGGCGGATTATCCGCAGGCCTCAGAAACTTACCGCCAGGCTCTGGCTAAGATCAACCTCAAAGATAGCTCCATCTCTCAGCTTGCGGATAAACTAAATTACAGCCTGGGGAAATCGTTATTAAATGAGGGCAAGGCCAAGGAGGCAATAGAAAAATTCCAGAAAGTCGTTGATTCGGGAAGCGATGAGTCTTTTAAGATCAATAGCCTTTGTCAGATAGGGGATGCCTACCTGGAGGAGGCAAATTATAAGAAGGCAGAGGAGGCCTACAACTTGTTCCTTAAGGAGTATCCTGACTCTTCATACAGCGATTATATTCTGTATCAATTAAGCTCGTCCTATTTAAAAGACAATAAAGCCCAGGAAGCGATCTTAAGCTTAAGGGCCCTGGAAGAAAAATTCCCGGCGTCTAATTTCCTTGATGATGCAGCCTATGCCCTGGGCCTGGCTTACTTTAATAAGCAGGATTATAACTCGGCAAAGCTAGCCCTTACGAAATTCCAGACCGGTTTTTACGGAAGCGACATAAGGCCCAAGTCGCTTTATATCCTGGGGAGTTGTTTCTATCATTTAGGAGATTACGCTTCGGCTATCCAGGTTTTTAAAGAAATTGCCAGGATAGGAACAGCTGACGCTGAATTGATCCAAAAAGCAGAATATGGACAGGCGGATTCTTTATACCAACTGGGTAAAGAGGAAGAGGCATTGGTAAGGTTCAAGGCTTTACGTTCAAAATATCCCGATTCAGATTTCACCGCCGATATTATCTGGTGGCTGGGGACTTACTATTACCAGCATAAAGAGCCTGACCTGGCTAGCCGGTATTTTTTGTCTCTTATACAGGATTTTCCTAAAAGCGATTTGTTAGCCGATGCTTATTATGCTTTAGGGCTTACCTTTATTGAGGGGGCAAAGAACAAGGAGGCATCGGAGTATCTTAAAAAAGCCATTGGTTTGAATAAGGCGGACATCAAATACAAGGCAGCTGTCGCGTTAGCCGAGCTATTTTCTAAAACCGGAGATTATAATAACGCTGTGGATTATTACCGTTTCAGTTTAAATTACGCAGCCCCAGAAGACCTGCCTAGTCTGCATTTCAAAATAGCTGAGATTGAAGAGACTAAAGGAAACCTTGATGAATCGGAAAAAGAATACCTGGATGCCATTAAGTTATCGAGCCAGGGCAGCGCTTTTAATATCACGGCACTTTTTAGGTTAGGCAGGGTTTACGAAGACAAAGGGGACCCCGCAGAGGCTGTTAAGGTTTATACCAGGATATCGGACATGAATTTACCCGAGTCAAAATATGCGGAAGAACGCCTCAGTCAACTTAAGCCAGGCGATAAATAGATAATAGGGCAGGTTTAAGCCTGCCCTGCAGGCTCTGAATAAAGCAAGCTTCAAATAATCATTGACAGCGTTCGTAGTTATTATAAAATGAAATCCTGGAGGAGCAAATGATTACAGAGATCGGTATAGTTGCCGGAGATATATGGCATTTCCTGGACCAGCGCAATGAAGTTACTTTGAATGAATTGGTCAAAGGAATAGACAAGTCTCGAGATAATGTCCTGATGAGCCTTGGGTGGCTTGCTCGAGAGGGCCATGTACTTCTTCAACTATCTGGAAATGATTACAAGGTGTCTTTAAGAAAGAATGTATAAGCTCAGAGACCCAAAAAAAGGCGTAATATTACTTATTGTTTTAGCAACCATTTTAATTATTACTATTTTAGCAGGTGTTGTTTTAGGTGTCATTACCAATCAATCCAGATTAACCCAACATAAGATAGCCAGGATCAAGGCTTATTACGCGGCTAGAGGCATAATGAACTATGCCAATTATATGATAAAGGCCGGGGCCTGGATTCCTAGTACAACTCAAAATAGATACGCTTGTTTAGGGAATTGTTCCGCTTTAGGCGTTTCTTCTCCTACTTATGCTATTCCCACTGATGCGGACATACCCTACAATATTTTAGTTAGAATCCACCCCTTGAATCAAGCTGATATAGCCAGCTTAAATGGCCAGGTTACACAGCTGGATATAAAGGTAGATTATACTTATACTCCGTAGAGCTGCATTTCCTCCAAGTAATTTCCGGTAAGTCTGTATTAATCCAAGTAAGTTCTATCATATGCTGACTGGTATTTAAACAACTCCTTTTCTATTTTTTGCTTGATTAGCGGTAAGTTTAAGTAAGTATAGATAAAAAAACACTTGACAAAATAAGTCTTTTATGTTTTAATTAAGTTCCTTATTAATTATTATGAAGTGATGGACAAAAATATGACGAGACTTATAGACATTGACGAGTTGGCAGATTACTTAAAACTAAAGAAACAGACTATCTATAACTGGTTGAGCCAGGGGAAAATCTCCGGTATTAAGGTTGGCGGAGTTTGGAGGTTTGACCGTAAAGATGTGGATAATTGGCTTCAAAGCAGTAAACGCATATCTATCCGGCAGGCAGGTATGCCAAAGACAGAGGGGAATCAATGAGCGAGCTAGGCATATATTTTGGGCCTAAGGTGATTGATGTTACTGAGACCAAGGGGAAGAAGCTGACAAATAACCTGCAGATTCCTCTCTTAGGGATTGCGGGCAATGAATTGGAGGAGAAGGTTCCCACTGAGATAAAACTGGTAGCTTCATTTAACGATGCCTTTAGGAAGCACAGGATTGAAGCCAAAGAA
>JAQUSM010000120.1 GCA_028715095.1 Candidatus Omnitrophota bacterium | reverse complement strand
TCGCGTTAACCTGCCGCTCTATCTCTTCTTTGGCAACCCTAATGGCATTTTTGATCGCTCTCTTGTTTGAGCGGCCATGTCCGATAATCACCACACCGTTGACACCCAATAAAAGCGCTCCGCCATGCTCGGCATAATCAATTTCTTTCTTAAAACGTTTAAGGCTGGGCATCATAAAGATCAAACCAATCTTGCCCCAAATATTGCTTAAAAGATGCCGCTTCAAGAATTTCTGCATGGCTTCGGCGGCACTTTCTGAAACCTTTAAAGCAACATTACCCACAAAACCATCGCAGATAATAATATCACACTTGCCGGTAAAAAGATCCTTACCTTCCACGTTACCGATAAAATTTATCTTGCTCTTTTCCAGAAGTTCGTAAGCTTCCCGGATAAACTCTGTGCCTTTTTTCTCTTCCTCCCCGATATTCAACAACCCCACGGTAGGATTAGGTTTATTTAAAATATTCTTACAATAGGCATCCGCCATAATCCCGTATTGCAGCAGTTGGGTAGGTTTGGGGTCAATGTTGGCGCCGACATCAATAATCAAAGAGTTCCCCTTTAAGGTGGGAGTAACAATACCAATGCCCGGACGCTCAATTCCCGGAAGAAGCCCCAGGCCCAAGGTCCCGGCGCAAACTACAGCACCGGTGTTGCCGGCGCTAAAGAAAGCATCTGCCTTGCCTTCTTTTACCAGGTTGATACCGATGACAATTGAAGAGTTCCTTTTTCGCCTGATGCTGGTGGCGGCGGATTCGCTCATTTCGATTACTTCAGGAGCATGCTGGACGCTGATCCTGCTGCCGGTATATTTAGCCTTATGCAAAAGGGCTTCTATCCTCGGCTGATCTCCTACGAGAACGATATCTATGTCATATTCTTTTGCCGCCAGGATACTGCCATCAATAACTACATCAGGGGCATGATCTCCGCCCATAGCGTCAACGACTATTTTCATTAGTTTGTCTCCTGAAGGTGCTTACCCCTGTCTCGTAAACTCGGTGGTCCTTGCGCTTCGCGCAAGGATTTCACTATATAAAAACTATAAGGTGTTCAATTTCGCTAGATCAAACCTCTAGGGTGCTCACTTTTTCTTTTTTTTCTCTTTAACCTTAATTTCCACGACTTGACGGCCGTCATAAAAACCGCAGACCAGGCAAACGCGATGGGAAAGTTTTAGCTGTTTGCATTGCGGACAAGGAACTAAATTAGTCTTTTTAATCTTCCAATGTGTACGGCGCTTGCGGCCGCGTTGTGCTGAATGTTTCCTCTTAGGTAGAGCCACAGTTACATCCTCCTTCGTTTTTGTTTTTGCCGCATTTTACGCAAAGCCCTTTACAGTCCGGGCCGCATAAGGGCTTTATTGGGTAATCCAACATCACTTCTTCTCTTATATCCGGGTTCAAATCAATAAAACTTGTGCTGCTGTCAAAAGTATAGCTCAAACGGGTATTCTTATTAAACTGCCACTGGAACTCCTCAAGGCAGCGGGAACAGGGCGCAGAAAGCAGCGCCTGCATATCCAATTCCACGATAATGGCGTTAATCGCGCGGGAAACAAACGCCTTTATTTTCAGAGCGGAACGGAATTTTATCAGTTCAGTCTCAAGATCAAGTTCCGCAGGCTTGATCTCTTCTTCTAATAACAGGCCTTCTGAAGGGACCTGGTTAATAAATATCTTCACTTTTTTTCGCGCAATTTTTTCTGCAAGGCCTTAGCCACGAAGTCCGGGACAAAACTTGAAAGGTCGGCCCCTAAAGTCGCCCCTTCTTTAATCAACCTTGCCGAAAGATAGCTGTAAGACTCATGCGGCATAAGAAAAATCGTCTCAATGTCGCTGGACAGCTTACGGTTAGTCAAAGCCATCTGGAATTCGTATTCAAAATCCGAAAGCATACGCACTCCGCGCACCAGGACCCTTGCCTTCATTTTATGGGCAAAATCCACGACCAGGCCGTCAAAATGGGTAACGGTTACTCCGTCCATGCCGGCGGTGGCTTTTTTAAGCATATCCATCCTCTCCGCAACGCTGAAAACCGGCTTTTTATGCGGATTATGCGCAACCGCCACGATTACATCATGAAAAATCTCATGCGCGCGGCAGATCAAATCAATATGGCCGTTAGTTACCGGATCAAATGTCCCCGGATATAAGGCAACCTGGCACATTGCTATTCTTTCTTCCTGAAAATAGAGATCAGCGTATCGCCATAGCCGGCTTCTTTGATCAGGTTAAATTTTGGGCTGGGTTCAGCCAGTAATTCTGTTTTAGGATGCTGCGCGACTATCAAACCATTGGGCGCTAATATATCATAACCCTCCAGGGTATGCAAGATTTTTTTTGCCATTCCCTCATGGTAAGGAGGGTCCAGGAATATAATATCAAAACTTTTCTTATCCCGGCACAACAGCTTGATCGCCTTCTCCGCGTCCAGATAATACAGGTTACAGGCAGGAGCTTTAAGCAGGGCAATGTTCTTCTTTATCGTCAAAACAGAATTATGGTTACATTCAACCATGGTTAACTCGCTGGCGCCGCGGGAAAGGGCCTCAAACCCCACTGCTCCGGAACCCGCGTAAAGTTCCAGGAACAACAACCCCTCTATATCCCCCAATATATCAAAGATTGCCTTACGCACCTTGTCCTGGGTGGGCCGGATTCCCCTGGGCATAAATAATTTACGATTGTGGTATTTACCTGTGGTTATGCGCATAATTTATAAACTCCGTAGCAGATATATCATCCAGGTTAACCGTCTCTCCAAGCTTGAAATCCTTGCCAATCTCTTTGGTCTCCATAAAAAGCTGATTCATCAGAGAGTTGTCAGTGCGATGATAGTGGCGGACGATAAATATTTTATCAAATAATATAGCGGATAGATTAACGGCTTCGGTTAGCTGCCGGCTGTCTGAAACCGGCAATAGGAATATATAGTTATTCAAATAATAAGATTGGGCGAATAATACCCCTCTCATATCGCAGGCAATGACCGCGGATGGGTTCCCTTGAGCCCTCTTATTTATCCAGCGGCAGATATTTTTCGGAGCAGGTCCGAATTGCACCCTGCTGACCAGAAATGAAGATACCAGCATGGATAAAATAAGCAGGATTACAGCCGGTTTATTCCGGGAAAATCCAAAACTTAAAAAATACCCTGCCAGCGGGATGAAACCCAAAAAGGAAAACATCCAAAAACGTTCCTGCCGCAGCAGCGCGCCATGCTGGACAATATCCAGAAAGAGCATGGCCAGTAAAGGCACAATAAAAATACTTAAGCAAAACCAAAGCTGCCTGCGGTATTTAACAAAAATATCCTTTCCGCCATAAATGGCGATATAAACAAAAGAAACCAACCCTATCGGCAGGAATATCTTCGGCAGGAAACCGGGATAATCAAATGTAAGAATATAATGGCTGATCCCCAGGAATATGCTGCCTATCTTATTGATTAAACCGGGATAGCCGAATATCCACTCTGTGTTACGGAAATTATACCCTTTTGCGGACATCAGGATGAGCCAGGGCGAAAAAAGCAGCAATGAACCTAAAACAGCCAAATAGAATTTCCTGATGCCGGCCTCCTCCCGGTTATGGGCAAAGCTGAAATAGATAAGCTGGCCGATTCCGACAAAAGCATAAAAATAATGCGTGTACAGCCCCAGGGCGCTAAATATTGCAAACCAAAAAGCATCCCGATTCTTATTATTCTTTTCCAGCCTCAACAAAAACAACGAAGACAATAAACCAATAACCATAATCAGGCTATAGGCGCGCGCCTCCTGGGAATAGCGGACGCTAAAGGGGCTGATAGCGGCAAATAACGAACAGAAAACAGCTATGCGCGGATTAAAAAGCCGCTTTCCTATCCTGTAAACCAGGAATACGGCAAAGATACCCATCAGAACAGAAAAAAACCGCACAACAAACAGAGAATCACCGAACAGCTTCATCCAA
>JAQUSM010000011.1 GCA_028715095.1 Candidatus Omnitrophota bacterium | reverse complement strand
GCCCAGGAGCAGCTGGCTAACCAGAGCCTCACAGATGAACTGCAAAAGGCAAATAAGCTTAAAGGCCCCCCGGGGAAATAATTTAAAGAAGGGCATTGCTAAGCTGGGGAAGAATCCTAGAAAATGAAATAAGGGGAGATTGAATGAAAGCAGCAATTGTTTTGTGAAAAGGGGAGATTATCCCCTTTTTTATTAGAGGAGGTGGCTTATGAAGATATTAAATAAAGTAAAGGAAAAGATAAAAAAAATCATGCGCGCTAAGCCTGTTTCTCTAAAAACAAAGAAAAATAAACCGGCTTCTGCCGAGCGGACGCCTTCGTCAAATAGGGATATCCCGGGTTTCCAGGAAACTATTGCCGTCAATACAAAATTTTCTCACCCGGAAGATATGCGTGCCAGGAGCGTTATGCCGCAGGAGCTTCCTTCTTGTTATGAACAGGATAAGATTATTTTGCAGGTGCGTGACCCGCGCTGGCTGCATACTTACTGGGAGTTAAGAAATCAGACTATCGAGGGCTTAAAAAATAAGCTGGGAGATGATTTCTACCGCGCCAAAAAGATTTTAAGGGTTTATGATGTTACTAATATTGTCTTTAACGGTTTTAATGCCAATAGTTTCTTTGATATCCAGTACAATGACTTTGCCAACAGCTGGTATATCGATACGGCAGGCCCGGGGCGTTCCTGGTGCGTGGATTTGGGGCTGATGTTAACCGACGGAAGGTTTATCACCATCTTACGTTCTAATGTTGTTTCAACTCCCCTGGATAGCCCGTCATGGATTACCGATGAAGAATGGATGATCCCCGAAGATATATTTGCCAGGCTTTATGGCATGGGTTTTGGCTTAGGCAAGAGTTCACCGGTAGGCCGCGGCTGGCAGCAACGCTTAAAGCAGGGGTTGTTTAGTTCAGGTATATCCTCCAGCCCCGTAAGAAAAGAGGTTAAGGAAAGAAGTTTTTGGATGAAAGTAGATTGTGAATTGATTGTTTACGGGGCCACTGAACCTGACGCAAAAGTTACAGTGCAGGGGCAGCCGATTAATTTAAGGCCTGACGGTACCTTTACCTTGCGATATTATTTGCCGGACAGCAAACAGGTAATTCCGGTTAAAGCGACCTCCGCAGATAAATTGGAAGAACGTACAATTACACCAATCGTAACCCGAGAAACCAGATAAACCCATGCCTAAAGGATACCTTTGCTTAGTTTTACATGGACACCTGCCTTTTGTGCGCCACCCGGAACATGAGGATTTCCTGGAGGAGGATTGGCTTTATGAAGCAATCACCGAAACTTATGTGCCGCTTATAACTGTTTTTGAAGGGCTCGTTGCCGACGGTATAGATTTCCGGATTACCATGACCTTAAGCCCTACGCTTATCTCCATGCTTTCAGATTCTCTGCTGCAGGAGCGTTATTTAAAACATATAAATAAGCTCATCGAGTTGTCGCAGAAAGAAATGGAAAGGACAAGGTGGCAGGAGTCATTCAGGCGCCTGGCGGAGATGTATTTTAGCAGGTTCTCGCATGCGCGGGATATATTCCAGAAATATAACTGTAATCTGGTAAATGCTTTTAAGAAATTTCAGGATTTAGGTAAGTTAGAGATAATTACCTGCGGGGCTACGCATGGGTTCTTCCCGCTTATGGATGTTTGCCGGGATTCGGTGCGCGCTCAGGTCAAAGTGGCGGCGAATCATTATGAAAGTGTATTTGGCAGAAGGCCGCGCGGTATTTGGCTGCCGGAATGCGGTTTTTGCCCCGGCCATGATGAGATACTTCGCGAGGCGGGGATTCGTTACTTTTTTACTGATTCTCATGGGTTACTGCACGGCACGCCCCGTCCTAAATATGGAGTGTTTGCTCCTGTTTATTGTAAGGGCACGGGTGTAGCCGCCTTTGGCAGGGACCTGGAATCGTCAAAACAGGTCTGGAGTTCTATTGAAGGCTATCCCGGGGATTATAACTACCGGGAATTCTACCGTGATATTGGTTTTGACCTGGAGTTTGATTATATTAAGCCTTATATCCATCCTGATGGGGTGCGTATTAATACGGGGATTAAATATTACCGCATTACCGGTTCA
Source organism: Candidatus Omnitrophota bacterium (assembly GCA_028715095.1). GTDB lineage: Bacteria > Omnitrophota > Gorgyraeia > Gygaellales > Profunditerraquicolaceae > UBA6249. The sequence continues at coordinate 12,758 of JAQUSM010000011.1, read as the reverse complement.
GGCAACCATAAAGAGCCGTATGTGGCGGAGTGGGCAAGGGACCGCGCAGCAGATCACGCCGGTAACTTTATGTTCAACCGTCAAAAACAGGCCAGCTATCTTAACGACCTTATGGGTAAGCCGCCGATTATTGTCTCGCCGTATGATGCCGAACTTTTTGGGCATTGGTGGTATGAAGGCCCGATGTGGCTGGATTTTCTTTTCCGCAAAGTTGCCTGTGACCAGAATGAAATACGCATGATTACTCCTTCGGAGTATTTAGCAGAAAATCCGCGTAATCAGGTGATCACCCCGTCGCTTTCCAGCTGGGGTTATAAAGGGTATTCAGAGATGTGGCTGCAAGGTCCAAATGACTGGATCTACCGGCATTTGCATGCGGCTTCAGAGCGGATGAGTGAGCTGGTCAGGAGTTTTCCCGGGGCCGAAGGGTTGTTGCGCCGGGCCTTAAACCAGGCCTTACGCGAGTTACTTTTGGCGCAAAGTTCGGATTGGGCATTTATTCTCGGTACGGGCACGCATACCAGTTATGCGGTGCGCCGCACCAAAGATCACCTTTTAAGGTTTAACCGTATTTATGAAGATATCAAGTCCAATAATATTAACGAGAATTGGCTCTCGGATATTGAGTATAAAGATAATCTCTTTCCCAATATAGATTACCAGGTACATCAGTAGTATGCAGGACAATCTCAAAATCCCTAAGCATATAGCTTTTATTATGGACGGTAACGGCCGCTGGGCAAAAGAAAAAGGCTTAAACCGTACTTGCGGGCATCGGGAGGGGATAAAACGCGTAAAAGAGATTATCCGCGGCGCAAACCAATTAAAAATCCAGGTAGTTACTTTCTTCGCTTTTTCAACGGAAAATTGGTCCCGGCCAAAAAATGAAGTTAATTTCCTGATGCGCTACCTGGGCAATTTCCTGGATAAGGAAGTCGCCGAATTGCATAAGAACAACATGCGTTTTATGGTTATCGGCAGGCATGACCCTATCCCAAAATATCTCCAGGCTAAGATTAAAAAAGCCCAGGAGAAAACCATTGGCAATACCGGCTTAAAGGTTATTTTGGCTATAAATTACGGGGGCAGGCAGGAGATCGTGGATGCCGCAAAAAAATTTGCTCAAGATGTGTTAACCGGCAAGGCTGACCCTGACAGCCTTGAGGCAGGGCAGTTTAGCCGTTATCTTTATGCCGCGGATGTTCCGGACCCGGACCTGTTAATCCGCACCAGCGAAGAAATGCGTATTAGTAATTTCCTGCTCTGGCAGCTTTCGTACTCCGAATTTTATTTTTCCAGGAAATACTGGCCGGATTTTGGAATTGAAGAATTAAAGGAAGCGATTAAGGAATACCAGAAAAGAGAACGCAGGTTTGGAGGCCTAAATGTTTCTTAAAAGAGTAATCAGCTCCGCTGTACTTATCAGTATTATCTCGACTGTGATCTTTTTCGACTGGCTCTGCGGATTGGTGTCTACTATTTTTATTGTCGCCGGGTTATACGAATATTTTGTGATGCTGGAGAAGAAGGGGATAAATATCTATAAGTATTTCGGCATCGGGATGGGGACGATTATCCCTTTATCAATTATGCTCAGGTTTGAGCCGACAAAAAGCTGGGAGCTTCTCTTTATTGTTTTGGCTTTATTTTTTATCCTGATTATGCAGTTTAAACGCCGTGACTCCTCCGGGGTGATCGTGGATATTTCGACTACCGTCTTTGGCATACTGTATGTTTCCTGGTTTTTTAGTTTTATCATAAAGATACGTTATCTTTCCGGAGGGCTTGGTTTTCTGGCCGCCTTATTATTAATTGTTAAGCTGGGAGATATCGGGGCGTTCTTGGTGGGAAGCCGCTGGGGAAAGAAACCCTTAATGCAGCATATAAGCCCGAAGAAGACCGTTGAAGGAGCCATCGGCGGATTGTTATTCAGTGTTTTAGGCGCTTTAATCAGTAAGCCTTTCCTGCCATTCGGCTATGGACAGTTATTGTTGACCGCGATTGGTTTGGGGGTTCTTGGCCAATTGGGTGATCTTTCCGAATCGTTACTTAAGAGGGACTGTCAGATCAAGGATTCAGGCAGTATTTTCCCGGGAATGGGCGGGGTGCTGGATCAGATCGACAGTTTATTATTTACTGCCCCGGTGTTCTATTTCTACCTTAGTGTAATCGTAAAGTGAAAAGAATAGCGGTTTTAGGTTCCAGTGGATCAATAGGCCAGAGTACGCTTTCGGTGGCCAGAAGCTTTCCGCGGGAATTTAAGGTTGAAGCTTTAAGCGTTAATTCGGATATTGTTAAACTAAAACAACAGATAAAAGAATTTAAACCGCGCCTTGTCTGTGTAATAAATAAGGAAGCGGCTTCTAAATTACGCTCTGATTTAGGCTCATCAATAAAGGTTTTTTGCGCTGAAGAAGGCCTGGTTGAAATGGTCAAAGACGCCAAGATCGAGCTGATAATGTTTGCCATTTCCGGTTCTGCCGCGCTTAAGCCGTTGGTCAGCGCAGTTAAAAACGGCAAAGACATTGCTTTGGCCAATAAAGAAGCCCTGGTAATGGCCGGGCCTTTGGTTATGCGTTTAGCAAAAAAACATAGGGCTAAAATCCTGCCGGTTGACAGTGAACAATCAGCCATCTGGCAGAGCCTGGGGGGTTTCCGGGAGCCTGATGTCAAAAGGGTATACTTGACTGCCTCCGGCGGGCCTTTAAGAAACCTGCCGCTTAGCAAATTTAAGAGGGTCAGCCTGGAGCAGGTATTGCGGCACCCCCGTTGGAAGATGGGCAGAAAAATAACGGTTGATTCGGCAACTCTGATGAATAAAGGCTTAGAGCTGCTTGAGGCGATGTTTTTATTTGGGTTAGGAGTAGAAAAAATCAAGGTGTTGATTCACCCTGAAGCCTTGATCCATTCTATGGTTGAGTTTAACGACGGGGTGATTATGGCTCAACTTTCAGCGGCGGATATGCGCATACCGATACAGTATGCCTTATCTTATCCGCGGAGGCTGATTAATAAACTGGCGGGAATTGATTTTTACAATCTCAAAGAGATGCATTTTGAGAAACCCGACCTGGATAAATTCCCCTGCCTTGGGCTTGCTTATCAGGCAGCCAAAGATTTAGGGACCATGCCGGCGGTTCTAAACGCGGCTAATGAAGTTGCGGTGAACAATTTTCTAAACAAGCGCATTGATTTTTTGTCTATACCCAGAATTGTGGAAAAAGTGATGCGGCGGCACGCAAAGACAGCTAATCCGGATCTGCCGGGTATAATCTCTGCCGATGCCTGGGCCAGGGAAGAAGCTGCCGGCATGTGCGGATAATTTAAACTAACATGATTGCTATACTTATTTTTACATTTATCTTAAGCCTGCTTATTATTGTGCATGAATCCGGACATTTCTTCGCCGCGCGAAGGAACGGGGTGCGTGTCGAGAATTTTTCTTTGGGGTTTGGCCCGCAGGTATTTAAAAAGAAGAAAAATGGCACCGAATACAGCATAAGCCTGATCCCTTTAGGCGGCTACGTAAAGATGGCCGGAGACAGCCGGTCGGAATATAAAGGAAAGAGCGATGAATATTTTACTAAAAGTATAGGCAAACGGTTCCAGATTATCTTCTTCGGCCCATTTTTAAACTACCTCCTGGGTTTTTTGTTTTTTTGGTGTATTTTCTTTGTGGGTTATCCCAGCTTGACCAGCAAGGTTGGGGGATTAATTGACGGCTACGGAGCCAAAGAAGCGGGCTTGGCGGCAGGGGATAAGATTATTGTTATAGACGGCCAGAAGGTTGATTTATGGGATGACCTGCAGCGCCAGATCCAGAAAAGAAAAGAGAAGGAAAGCGTTGAGCTTTTGGTCCTGCGCGGCAATCAGGAGTTGAAATTTAAGGTAGCGATTAAAGATAAGGTTTTGGGCAATGAGTTAGGAGAGAAGAAGTCTTTAGGCATTATCGGTATCACTCCTTTTGATGAAATTGTTGAAACCAGGCATGGTTTTTTTGAGTCGGCCTATTTAGGAGTTAAGAAAACCATAGATTTGACTATTATGACTTACAAAGGGCTCTGGATGCTGATTAGCGGCAGGATGTCCATGCGCGATTCTGTAACCGGGCCTTTGGGTATATTTTATATTACTTCTAAAACGGCGAAGCTGGGAATAATTGCGGTTATGCATTTGATCGCGGTTTTAAGCGTGAGCCTGGCGATATTCAACCTTTTGCCCCTGCCTATCCTTGACGGCGGGCATATATTCCTGCTGGGCTTGGAAAAATTAAGGAAGAAAACTCTTGGGATTAAAGCAGAGCAGATAGTGAATAATATCGGTTTTACCCTGATGATTGCGATAGCCTTGTTTGTCACTTATAATGATATATTAAGGCTTTATGGCGAGAAGATCAGTAAATTTATAGGCAGGTAAATGAATATAGCAAGAAGAAAATGCAAGGTTATAAAAATCGGCGGTCTCCTGATAGGCGGGGCTAATCCTGTAACCATCCAGTCGATGACTAAAACCAGGACCAGCGACGTAGAAAATACCGTTAACCAGATCAATGAATTAAAAAAAGCAGGATGTCAAATTGTGCGCCTGGCAATCAATGATTTTAACGACGCGGCTTCTTTAAAGAAAATTAAAGCGAAAGTAAAGCTGCCTTTGGTAGCGGATATCCATTTTGATTGGCGCCTGGCAATTGCCGCTATTGAAAATGGAGCGGATAAAATAAGGTTGAATCCGGGTAATATCGATAAGAAACAGCAGATAAGGGAGGTTGTTGCAGCCTTAAAGGCGGCCGGGATCCCTTTGCGCATAGGTCTTAACTCCGGTTCGGTTAAGGATAGAGGAGCAAAAAAAGTTTCGATGGGAGATAAATTAGTCTCTGCCTGTATGAATTACGTAAAGATGGTCGAAGGTTTTAAATTTAATGACATAGTAATTTCGCTTAAGGCCAACAATGTATTGGATACGCTTGATGCTTACCGCAAGGTTTCCAGGGCTTGCAACTATCCTCTGCATCTCGGTTTGACTGCTACGGGTTCTGTTTACAACGGGATTATCAAGTCCAGCGTGGCTTTAGGGGCTTTGCTTCTTGAGGGCATAGGTGATACAATAAGGGTGTCTTTGACCGAAGAGCCGGTAGAAGAGGTCAGGGCGGCTAAATGCATATTAGAGTCTTTGGCCTTACGCAGCTTCGGACCGCAGATCATCAGTTGCCCTACTTGCGGCCGCTGTAAGGTTAATCTGGTGGCTATAGTTAAAGAACTGGAGAGTAAATTATCGTCTGCCGCCTATAAACCATTGCCCAGACCGGTAAAATTGGCTATAATGGGTTGTGTGGTTAACGGACCTGGGGAGGCTAAGGAAGCCGATATCGGGGTTGCTTTTGGCAAAAACGAAGGAGTCCTGTTCAGGCGCGGTAAAATTGTCAGGAAAATAGCCCCGGCAGCCTGCGCGCGGATTGTTTTACAGGAACTTAAATCCATGGAGAAGGCGTGATTAACCAAGCGTTGAAAAACACGGTCCGTGAATATTTTATTGCTCAATACAGCAATGACTTGTCTAAAAACGCCGGTAATAAAATAGAAGTAGCGGCTACGATCAATAAAATCATCGGAGAAATTCTTAGCCAGCCGCGCAGCCTGCTTAAAGATAAGGACAGGGAGGCTATTGTACGGGACAGGGAAACGTTCGTTAATGAATTAGTTGATGAGCTTGCCGGTCTTGGCCCTATAGAGAAGTTGATGATGGACCAGGAAGTTACTGAGATCATGATCAACGGCAGACATAATGTTTATATAGAGAAGAACGGCAAAAAAATGATGACCGGTATTAAGTTTGACAGCAACCAGCAGATTATGTACGTTATTCAAAAGATCCTGGCGCCTACCAGGAAACGCGTGGACGAGGCCCAGCCTTATACGGATGTTTGCCTGCCGGATGGTTCGAGGGTCAATATTATTATTCCTCCATTAGCTATAGATGGGCCGACAATAACTATCCGTAAATTCCTTAAGCTAATCCAAAAGGTAGAAGATCTTGTGCGCCTGGATACGCTGGATAAGAGAATGGCGGATTTCCTGGTTACCTGCATAAAGAGCAAGGTGAATATGATATTCTCCGGAGCAACGGGCAGCGGTAAGACCACCACCGTCAGCGTGCTTTCCAGCTATATTGATAATGATGAGCGCACCATTGTTATCGAAGATACGGCTGAGTTGTATATGGCTCAGGACCATGTAGTCAGGCTGGAGACCAAGCCGCCTAATATTGAAGGAAAAGGCGAGATCACCATCAGAGACCTTTTTAATAATTCTCTGCGTATGCGTCCGCAAAGGATTATCCTGGGAGAAATTAGGAGCGTCGAGGCTTTAGATATGCTTCAGGCAATGTGCTCCGGACATAGCGGAGCCCTTTCAGTAATTCACGCCAACTCTCCTCAAGAGGTTATATACCGTTTAGAAACAATGATCTTGATGTCAGGCATACCTATATCATTAGAGGCGATTCACCGGCAGATTGCCGCATCTTTAAATTTAATTATTCAGCAGGATCAGCTTGCCGATGGTTCGCGTAAGATAACCAGGATTACCCAGGTAAACGGGCTCAAAGACGGCTTGGTGAATCTGGAGGATATCTTTTATTACGAAATAAATGATGTTATCGAGCATGGCAAGGTGAGCGGAAGCTTTAAGGCTACCGGTATCCGGCCGGCATTTTATCCGCTCTTTACCAAAAGAGGGGTAATTTTATCGGAAGAAATTTTTAATAAGGATTGATATGTTCTGGAGCAAGAGTTTTATCCCGACATTAAAAGAGAACCCGCAGGAGGCAGAATCAATCAGCCATAAATTGCTGTTGCGCGCAGGTCTTGTGCGTATGCTTATGGCCGGAGTGTATTCTTACCTTCCTTTGGGGCTGAAGGTCCTGGAGAATATCCAGGAGATTATCCGGGAGGAGATGAATGCCTGCGGCGCAAATGAATTATTGCTTCCGGCTTTACAGCCGCTTGAACTTTGGCAGAAAACCGGGCGGGATAAAGATTTAGGCCAGGTGATGTTTGGTTTTAAGGATCGCCGGGGCAGAAGTATCTGCCTTGGCCCTACACACGAAGAGGCGATTACGGATTTAGTAAAGAGCCAGGTCTCAAGCTACAGGCAGCTTCCTTTGGTTTTATACCAGATCCAGACTAAATTCCGCGATGAGATTCGGCCGCGTTTCGGCTTGATCCGCTGCTGTGAGTTCATTATGAAGGATGCTTACAGTTTTGACCAGGATGAGGCAGGCCTGGATAAGAATTACCAGGCGATGTTTGGCGCCTATAAGAATATATTTTTGCGCCTGGGTTTGAAAATCCTGATTACTGAAGCGGATTCTGGGGTTATGGGAGGCAAGGTCTCGCATGAGTTTATGGTCCCCAGCCAGGACGGAGAAGATATTGTTCTATCGTGTCCAAGCTGTTCTATAGCCAGGACTTTTAAGGAAGAAGAAAGCCAGGAGTGTCCGAAGTGCAAAGCTAAAATGGATAAGCTTAACTGTATTGAGGTTGGCCATATTTTTAAGTTAGGGACAAAATATAGCCAGGCAATGCAGGCTAATTTCTCTGACGCCGGTGGCAAACTTAAGCCGATAATCATGGGTTGTTACGGTATTGGCGTATCCCGGCTGGTTTCGGCGGTAATTGAGCAGAATAATGACAGTGAAGGGATTATCTGGCCGGCTGAAGTAGCGCCTTTTGACGTGATTATCCTTCCTCTGGATGTAACGGATGCGGCGATTATGAATTCAGCCAAGGATATTTATCGGCAGGTTATTGATACGGGTAAAGAAGCGCTTTTGGATGACCGCGACGAACGGGCGGGAATTAAATTCAAGGACGCGGACCTTTTGGGGATACCTTTGCAGGTGATTATCGGCCGCAACGCGGTTAAAGATAATGTTGTTGAAATAAAGTTGCGCGCCAGTAAAGAAAAGATAATCTGCCCAAAAGAACAGGCGTTGGAGAAAATAAAGAGTTTAACCAGCGGCTCAGCCCTTCGGTAAACAGGATTGCGCAGGTGCTTATGGATCGGGAGACATTGAAACAGGAAATAGGCTTGTCAATCAAGGCTTTGTTTGCTTCCCAGGGTTTTGTCTTAGTGGATATAATTCTCAGGCAGGATGGTTCAGGATTATTCTTAGGCCTGCTTGCTGACAGGCCTGAAGGGGGGATCAGTTTAGGGGAGTGTGCTTTACTGAACCGCCTGGTCCGGCAGGAACTGGCTGAAAAAAATATATTAACCGGTGAATATAGTTTAGAAGTTTCTTCTCCCGGACTTGACAGGCCGTTAAAGACCAAAGAAGATTTTATGCGCTGCCTGAATAAAGAGGCGGTTTTTTTCCTTAATGATTTAGTGAATGGTAAATGTGAATGGAAGGGAGCAATCAGCACGGTTAATGAAGCAAGCGTATTTGTCGGGCAAGCCGGGGAGGTTTTGGAGATCCCCTTAATTAAGATAAACAAAGCAAAGCTGGTAATTTAGAAAACGGAGAATTAAAATGAGTCATGAACTTTTGGCAATTATTGAACAGATTGAACGTGAAAAAGGGATTAAGAAAGAAGTTATGCTTGAAGCAGTGGAAAGCGCTATGCTTAGCGCTGCCAAGAGGGTGATTGATCTAAAACCGGATGAAGAATTTAAGGTTGAGATTGACCGCTCTACAGGAGAGATCCGCGCTTTTCGCAATAATGAAAAGGTAACCAATATTGATTTTGGGCGTATTGCCGCTTCCACCGCCCGCCAGGTTATTATCCAGAAGATGCGCGAGGCGGAGAAGGATGTTGTTTTTGGAGAGTTCCAGAGCCGAGTAGGAGAAATTGTCAGCGGTACGGTCTATCGTTTTGAGAAGGGCAATGTGATTGTTGACCTTTTGGGTAAAGCCGAGGGTATTTTGCTTAAACGTGAACAGTCTCCCAAGGAAGAGTTTAAACAGGGCCAACGCATCCGCGCTTATGTTGTTGAGGTTAAAAAGGACGTCAAGGGGCCACAGATTATTCTATCGCGCGCGCACCCTAATTTGGTTAAAGAATTATTTGAATTAGAGGTCCCCGAGATTTACGAGGGGATCGTTGAAATCAAAGCCATATCCCGGCAGGCCGGCGAGCGCACTAAAATCTCGGTTAATTCAAAGAATGATAAAGTCGATTCGGTAGGCGCCTGTGTAGGTATGCGCGGCAACCGCGTAAGAAATATTGTCAATGAGCTGCAGGGGGAAAAGATCGATATAGTGCGTTTTAATGATGATGTGCGTGAATATATCAAGGCCGCGCTTTCTCCGGCTAAGGTTTCCGAAATTAAATTGGACAGGGAAAAGATGAAGGCCGAAGTTATCGTGGATGACGATCAGCTTTCTTTGAGTATCGGCAAGCATGGCCAGAATGTGCGCCTGGCTTCCAGGCTTGTGGGTTGGGAGCTGGATATCCGGACCAAGAGTATGATTGCTGCCGAAGCGCTGGGGGGAAAAGAAGAAGCCAAGGTTGCTCAACCGGAAACAAAAGAAGCTCCTCAGGGGGAGGCTAAGGTAAAGAAAGCCAGGAAAGCAGTTAAAAAAGAAGCCAAGAAAGAGACTAAGAAAATATCCAAGAAAGATGGAGTTTCTTTAGAAGACCTCTCCGGGGTTGGGGAGAAGATTATCGAAAGTTTAAAAGAAGCAGGTGTTAAGAGCATTGATGATATTATAAAGATTAAAGAAGAGGGGTTGGTAAAGATCAAAGGTATCGGAGAAAAGAAGGCTCAAAAGATATTTGCAGAAGCAAAGAAACTATCTTAGTTCTTAATATAAAAGCCTGCCTGCAGGTCTACCTGTCGGTAGACAGGCAGCTGAGGGAGAGAGATTATGCCTAAGGCAAAGAAAGAAAAAACAGCAGCAAAGAAAATAGCTAAACCTAAGGGTGCAGCGCATAAGAAAGTTGAGGCAAAGATCAAAAAGGCCATGCCCAAGGCGCATGCTGCGCATGCTTCGCATGCTTTGAAGGCTAAGGCTGTAGTTAAGTCGCTTAAACCTAAGGTTGTTGTAAAAAAGAAGAAGGAGGAAATTCTCCCGGTAATTAAGCCTGCGGTAAAACATGAGCCAAAAATTGAAGTTAAGATAGAATCGGCTGCTGCGCAGAAACCAGAAATTAAACCTGTGACAGTGCCTGTCCATGAGATAAAACCTGAACCTCTCCCTGAGGTTAAGGTTGAAGCCGCCCCGAGTAAAGAGATTGAGATTGAGCTTCCGATTACACTTAAAGATTTAGCGGTAAAATTACAGGAGAAATCAAGCGTTCTCATAAAGCATTTTATGAGTATGGGGGTGATGGTCGGGATTAACCAGCTTTTGGAGGAAGAATCTGTAAATAAGCTGTGCTTAAAGTACAATTGTGCGATTAAAAAAGCCCTTAACGCCGAAGAAATAGCCCTGCAGGAACATAAAGAAAAGGACAGGCCCGATCAGCTTAAAAAACGCTCTCCGATAGTTACCTTTATGGGGCATGTTGATCACGGTAAAACTTCTCTTCTTGATGCTATACGTAAAACCAAGGTTGCGGAGGGGGAGCACGGAGGGATTACCCAGCATATCGGTGCTTACCGCGTTAGCCTTCCCGGGGGCGAGATTACTTTTCTGGATACTCCTGGTCATGAAGCATTCACCGCTATGCGCGCCAGGGGTGCACGGATTACCGACATCGTGGTCCTGGTAGTTGCAGCTGATGACGGGATTATGCCGCAGACCCAGGAGGCAATTGACCACGCCCGCGCTGCCGGAGTAACTATTATTGTTGCCATAAATAAAATTGATAAGCAGCAGGCAGATGTCGATATGGTTAAGAAACAATTATCGCAGGCCGGGCTAACCGCTGAAGACTGGGGCGGTAAAACTATTACCGTGCCCGTTTCCGCTAAGACCGGTTTGGGAATAGACAATTTACTGGAGATGATCCTGCTGCAGGCGGAGATAATGGAATTAAAAGCAAACCCTGATCGCCTGGCTTACGGAGTGGTTGTGGAGGCAAAGATGGCTAAAGGCAGGGGCCCCGTAGCTACGCTTCTTGTGCAAAACGGGACTCTGCATCTTAACCAGAATATTATTGTGGGTAATTTCTATGGGAAGATCCGGGCGATGCTTGATGACCGGGGCCGTTCAGTAACCGCTGTCGGGCCTGCTTCTCCGGTAGAGGTACTGGGAATAAGCGGGATCCCTCAGGTAGGCGAGCAGTTTTTTGTGATTGAGGATGAGAAGCAGGCAAAAGATTTAGTTCAGGTGCGCATGGAAAAAGAAAAGCAACAGCAGGTAAAAACCGTAAAAAGGGTGAGCCTGGAAGACCTGCACGCTAAAATTGCCGAAGGCAAGATTAAAGAGTTAAAATTGATTATTAAATCCGATGTCCAGGGATCTCTGGAAGCGATCAAGGATACTCTGGATAAGTTAAATGTCTCTGAAATAAAGATTGATGTGATTCATACCGGGGTAGGCAATATTAACAACTCGGATGTAATCCTGGCAATGGCTTCCGATGCCCTGATCGTGGGTTTTAATGTCAGCTCCGATGAATTAGCCAAAGAGTTGATTGCCAAAGAAGGGATTGAAGTAAAGATATACAATATAATTTACGAGTTGGCCAATGATATAAAAGCCGCGGTAGAAGGCATGCTCGATCCTAAATTGAAAAGAGTCTTTTTGGGCAGGGCTGAAGTTAAGAAGATGTTCAAACTCTCCCGTTCCGGATTGATCGCCGGCTGCATAATAACTAAGGGTAAAATTACCCGCAACAGCCTGGTTGCGGTGATGCGCAACGGACAGGTTGCCTTTGAAGGCAAACTGTCAAGCCTGAAGCGTTTTAAAGATGATGTGCGCGATGTCTCCGAAGGGTTTGAGTGCGGTATTGCTATCAGCGGATTTGATCAGTTGATGGAGGGGGATATTATCGAGGCTTATGATATAGAAAAGATTGCCAGGACGCTATGAAGAAGAGAATATTAAGCGGTATGCGGCCGACGGGAAAGTTACACCTGGGCCATTTGGTTGGCGCCTTAGCCAACTGGACAAAACTGCAAAGTGAATATGACTGTTTCTTTATGGTTGCGGATTGGCATGCGCTTATGTCGGAGTATGAAAATCCGGAGCACCTTAAGGAAAACATCCTGGACAATGTTATTGATTGGCTTTCCTGCGGCATAGATCCTGAGAAGTCCACAATTTTCCTCCAGTCGCAGGTACCGGAACACCTTGAGCTTTATTTTATTCTTTCTTTAATCACCCCGCTTGGGCTCCTGGAGCGCTGCCCTACCTATAAAGAGCAGTTGCGCGAAGTTACTAACCGGGATTTAAGCACCTATGCCTTCCTGGGTTATCCGGTATTACAGGCTGCCGATATTTTGCTTTATAAGGCTGATGCTGTTCCGGTAGGGGAGGACCAACTGCCGCATTTGGAATTAACCCGTCAGATCGTACGCAAGTTTAATCATCTCTACAAAACAAATTGTTTTCCCGAACCAAAAGCCCTGCTTACCGAGACTACCCGTCTTTTAGGTTTAGACGGACGTAAAATGAGCAAGAGCTATAATAATTATATCGGGTTATCGGAAGAACCTGAAGCCATCCGCAAAAAAGTACAGAATATGTTTACCGATCCGCAGCGCATACGTTTAAGCGACCCCGGCCATCCGCATAAATGCAATGTCTTTAGTTATTACGCTATATTTTTTCCGGAGAGCAAAGAAGAAGCGGTGCGTCGCTGCTCTGAA